>CAZRMH010000050.1:0-26999 GCA_964600935.1 uncultured Candidatus Obscuribacterales bacterium | reverse complement strand
GCCGCCGTGTTATAGCTCGCTTCTGATCAACCTGACAATTTTTCCGGTCAAGTTGGCAGGATAGCCGTAGACTTTAATCACACTATTGGTTTCACCGGGCAGTGGATTCTGCGAAGCAACGTCCGGACAGACCCACTGCATACCGAGCAAGTCATGGAACTTATGGGAGTTTCCGTCCTCACTAACTTCGTATTGATACAACGGCAAAATGCTATGGAAAACAAATCCCTGCTTCTTCAAGAAAGTCGCGATCTCCACGCTCGAAGGATGGTTAGCCTTGATGGTCGCTCGGATGAAGCGCTTTCCTGGCGTGCTTCGCACTTTGTCGATTGCATCCTTTACAGCCTTCTGATTGGCACTGATGTCGAAGCCATATGCAAAATCGATGTAGGCATGCGCGTAGTCAGGCTTCAAATCCAGATCGAATTTATCGCTTTTTTCGGGTTTCGAATCAGCAACTGTGTGGCCGGAACTACCGCAGGCCGCGCCGTCATTAATTCGATATTCGATCTGATCGGCGTACTGAGAAAGAATTTCTTTACCCAGGCATGCATATTCTTCAGGCAAATATACCGTTCTAGGTTTAATAAGTTCAGTCGCTAGTTGCTTCTCAGAAGGACTGGCCTTTCCGATGACTAGCCGAGATTCGCGACTGATCAATTCTGTTATTTCAGCATCGGAGAGTTTCTCAAGGTTGCCAATTCGATCGCGCAGATTTTGCAACTCGCGCGCCAGACGCCCATGCAGCTGACCTGCCCAGACCACCGACTCCGGTTTATCAACGAAGAAAACTCGAGGATAATGGCTGTAACCAAAACCGAGAAAACGACTGTATCCATGCTTGATGTGCGCGGTTTGAGACGCCAGATTATGCGTGACTAGTTCGGTAATGTTTGAGAGGAAGAAACAGTCATTGATGACTCTCATGGCACCCTCAACCAGCAAACTTCCAATACTCAAACCGCGGAACTTTTTGTCGACAGCCATGCAGTTGAATTCGCAAGCCAACGGATGCAATGCATCAGCAATAATTCCGCCTACGACTTCACCATCTAGTTCAGCAATAAACAATCTGCGATCGGGACATTCCACAGTTTCAACTACACCATCAGCTGTAAACAGTGATGGGTCCGGATAAGCCTCGTGACCTTCAGCAGCAACACCATCTTTTCCAAGGGCAGCGTTAAACATCGCGGCAATTTTCGCGGCTTGCTCCTCAGTCACCGAGTCTACTTCGTACACCTTGCACTTCGATGCGACGTCAGCTCTCGTGTATTTGGTCAATAGTGTCGCGCTCATTTCAGTACCCTCGCCTTTTGGTTTTGCAGAATTTTTGCACAGTTAAATCCGGACACACCTGTAACATTGCCACCACCATAGGTGCCGGCGCCACAAAGATACAGGTTTTCAATCGGACTTCCATATGGCTCACAACCAGTCACATTACGCTTATCGAACGCGTACTCATCGGTCATTGGTAAATGCCAACACATTCCGGTAAGCACGTTATAACGCTCACTGATATCAGTTGGCGAGATCACGAAAGTGTCTTCAATCACTTCTGCGATGTCCGGCGCGAATGGCTTAAGCGCTTCTATTACAGCGTCACTAATTTTCAGTTTGGTTTTTTCCGTCCAGGGCTGCCCTCCGTCCGTACGTGGCATCTGATGAACATCGATATTCATGTGATGCTCACCAACAGGGGCAACGGTCTCATCAGTGACCGTTGGGAACGCCATCGTCATCATCAAACTTTGCGGCATCTGCCCGTTCAAAACACGCCTGGAGTCGGCAATTACATCGGAAGCGGCTGGCGCGACTACGATGATGCCGGAGTAATTATGCGAAAGCTGATTGAGAATAGGAAAGTTCGGCAAGCGTTTCAAACGAAAATGAATTTTTGCTGCCGAAACCTGCGTAATCGGAGTTTCCAACTGTTTCACAACAGCAGCCGGAAGGGCTACATCAGACAGCAAACGTTTAAATGTGGTTATCGGATCAGCACCCGAAACTATCAGATCATAGGGAATAGTTTCGCCGGACGCCAGCTTCAAGCCCGTGGCCCTGCCATTCTCAACGACAATTGCCGAGACTCTCTGATTGGTAAGGACTTTAACACCTCTACTTTCAGCGCTGCGGCGAAGGGATTCTGAAACCATTCCCATGCCACCACGAACCTGACCCCATGCGCCAGGAACACCACAGGTTTCCGCAGTGCCATGATGCATACAACCAAAAACACTTCCCCTGCTCGATGCATACCCAGGAGTACAGGTTGCCACAGCAGCCTTCAGCGACTGGTTCTTACAAAAATGATCAAACACTTCGAACAAAGAACCATCGAATAAGTTACTGGCCAGAAAATCCATTCCATTAGCGCGAAGAACGTCGACCAGATCCTGCTGCGTCGTCTCAGGCTTGAAGTAATACGGACCAACCAATGCAGCCCCGCGACCAATCTCGCCCCAAAAGTTTTTCCAACCGGCCAGATCCTCGTCTGTAAGCTCACCGGCCGAGATCTTCGTATCTGAACCATCGCGCGGGGTAAACGAATAACCACCTTCGGGCAGCAAAACAATTTCAGCAGGGTCGGTCAAATAAGGCTGCAATCCATGGGCATGCAGATCGAGGTCTTCAATGATTTGTCGCCGAAACATTCCGAAGTAGGAAGCGACTGGAGAGATTGTATGTCCGGGAAAGAGTTCTTCGTTGACACACAAACCGCCGACTCGATCCCGGGCTTCGTATACGGTGATGTCAACGTCCTCTTTGGCTAGATATCCAGCTAATACCAGACTGTTATGACCACCACCAACGATACCAACCTTCACTACAGACTCCCTAGCTTACGCTATCTTCGAGCACTTCCAAAAGAGTTTCGATTTCTTCTTCCGTATTGTAGACTTGCAAGCTCACTCTCGCGTACTCGTCTTCAGCACTGGCTTTACTAACGCAATGATCGCCAGTTCGAACCATGATATTTTCGCTGTCGAGCATAAATCCGAGATCCGAAACTTCGATGCCTTCAATCCGGAATGACAAAATGCCATAACCACCAGGACAACCACAGCGACCGGGTCCAGGACCAAAATCGATACCAGGAATTTCTTTCAAACCTTCGTAGAGACGACGCGTAAGTTTTGCCAGATGACCAGCAATGTTCTCGATTCCGGTCTTTTGAATAAACTCGACGGCAGGCGCAAGAGAGACTATGGATGGAATGTTTGGCGTTCCGGCTTCAAGCAAATCATGTAGTGAGCCTGCAAAAAACGACGCTTCATCATAACCGTCTAAAGTCGCCCCCATCCCACCGACACGGACTGGACTGAGCTCAGGATGCCGTTTTGGATTCACCCATAGAACACCGATTCCGTTTCCAGCAAACATTTTATGACCGGAGAACGAAACAAAATCTACGTCTAGAACTGCTACATCGACCGGAATGTGGCCGACGCTCTGACTGGCGTCCAGCGAAATCACGACATCAGGTCCGACGATTTCGCGAATGTCCGGCACTTCCATGTCCATCCCATAAACGTGATGGATGTGGGACATGGCGATTAGTCGAGTTTTCGATGAAACGTTTTCGCGAATGGTACGAAGGTCGTAGTCGCCGACATCATGAATTTCAAATGGAACAATTTTGATTTGTTTGCCAAAATTGGCAAGAACGCGTTTTAGATTAAACCACGGCAACACTGCCGATTTATGGTCCTGCAAGCAGACCATTACCTCATCGCCATCTTGCAAATTAGTTAGTCCCCACGACAGTGCCACAGTATTCAAACTATCGGTGGCACCACTAGTAAAGACAAGATCTTCAGCACGACCATTGATTAGTTCTGCTACTTTCGCGCGACTGTTTTGAATAGCCAGAGCTGCCTTCGACGACATCCGATATGATGCGCGACCGGCATTGCTGCAGGCTTTGGCATAGTACTCGTCGATCGCTCTAATTACTTCAGCGGGCTTCTGAGTAGTTGAAGCGTTATCGAAAAATACGAAATCCGGCTTCTCCTGAAGAATAGGAAACTGTGCGCGCACTGCGGAAACATCAATTGAAACTTCTGGAATCGCGGCCGAGATATCGCATACGGTTCCTACGGTTTCGCGAATCGTTTGTGTCGATGTCATTCCTTGGTCTCCTCTCAGAACCGGCGCGTGGAGTTCAATTCACTTCGATTAGTTTAAAAACGAGAACTCCAGGCACAAAACGGCTATTACGCTTATCATCCGGGTTTGCGACTGCCTGAGCCTGCCCACTCACCCTATTAACTTCAATCGGGTTTTTCAACCTCGAATGAGGAGTTCGCGGGAGCATGCCGGGTTCGACATACTCCCGCTGATTGAAAGCTATTTAGCGGAAGCTCCTGCGAGCTCACGATTTTTTCTCTTGACCGATTTTTCTGTCGGCATGTTGGCATCGCGCCAACCGACAAAACCACCGACGAGACTGGCGCAATCAACACCTTTCTCGGTGTAGAACGCGGAGAAACGCTTCGATTGATCGCCCGTCGGGCAGACGAACAACACCTTCTGTCCGTTGGAGAACGGAACACCGGCATCAGTAATCTCATCGAGCGCATCTGTAGGGATGTTCAACGAACCAGGGATTCTGGAAGCTTTGAAAGCAAGAGCACCGCGCATGTCGATAATGATCAGAGGCTCTTTAGCCTCGATCCATTTCAATGCTTCAGCAGCTGTCACTTGAGGTGCGGCGTCTTGTTTATCCGAAGAAACTTTCCTTATTGAATCTTCTTTTTCAGCAAGTGCAAACAATGACGGACGTACTTTTTGCAAGAACGAGAGATACCACTCGACCCGGTCACAAGCGATGAAGGCAGCCTTTTTGCGTTCGGTCAAAGTGCCATCGATTTTCTGGAGATACTTCATCGCGGCTGCGAGACTGCCACCACCGGTAGGTCCAGCCAAAATGCCGCACTTACGGATCAGAGTCAACATCGCATCAAGCGATTCATCGGTATCAACAACGACGATATCATCGTAGAAATCTTTGCGGAACAAGCCCACTTCATACATCTCGTCCTGATTACGAATACCTGGGAGGAGGTGTCCTTTCGCGGCGATGACGCCGACGTTTTTCATATTCGGATTCTTTTCTTTCAGCAAAGTTCCGGCACCACGGGTAGAACCAGTGGTTCCCAAACCGCCGATGAAATAATCGATCGCTCCGACGTCGTTGAAGATTTCGGTACCGGTCGAATTGTAGTGAGCGGTGATGTTCTTCTCGTTGGTGTACTGCGAGGTGTGGAAATACTTTCCTGGCTCTTTCGCCATTTGCTGTTCGATAAATGTGATCGGATCGTTAGGGTCAGTTGGATCCGGACATTCTGACAAGCCTGGCAGTTCATCAAGCTGAGCGCCTAGCAATTGCAAAATTTGTTTTACTTCTCTGACCTTGATTCTGTTGGTGACAATTTTGAATTCGACATTGTTGATCGAGCAAATCAACTGCATAGCTTTCGCCATATTCCCTGATGAAGACTCGATTACAGTCTTGCCTTCGGCAGCGATCTGTTCGATATCATCTTTGAGAACATTCCATCCGCTCTTGTCCTTAACGGAACCAAACGGGTTCAACAACTCGAGCTTGGCGTAGAGATCGATATTCTTCAAGCCGTGGATCTCAGGGCTAATCTCGAATAACGGTGTGTCTCCAATGAGCTCGGTTATATGTTTTACTAACATGTTTCCTCCAAAATCGGTCTGGTGTGGTGTGGATGGGGTGTGGGAAAACTGGGCATTTAACTCTATAAAATCGAGAATTGCTCATCGAGAGTCCACTCGAATTTGTTGCCTTTTTGCTTGACGGCAACCTTGCGAGCAATAGGTTCCATCATGGAGTTCGACGCACTAAAGTCCATGAAGTAACCGGCGGTGTTGACAAAAACAACGGTGTCGCCCGGCTCCGGGAGCTGAGGCAAAAACGTTTTATGGCGATAAACCAGGTCACTTTCCAAACAGAGATTGCCGGCGAAGAAAACGCCAACCTTCTCGGTGACTTGATCTGAAGGGTTTCTATTGAGCACGATTGGATCGACGAAAATTTCTTGATCGAGGAACGTGACGTCTTGGCGCTTCATATTCAAATTGACAAGCTGGTCTCCAGTACTGGATGGACGCAGGTTGTTGACAGATGCGACGGTGATACCAGTTTGGGTCACGAGTGAACGACCTGGCTCTATCCAGAGTTCGATCATATTGTCGCGGAGGAGTGAGGCTGCCGTTTTATCCGAAAGATTCGGGAATTGGTGCGAGAGAATCTCATCGAGGAAGTCGGGACCGGAGGTGCCGTCGTAGTAGTTGTAACTGTTGAAATTGCCACGAAGTTTGCCTTGCTCTTGATACATGCCGAAGGCGTTTCCTTGCCATGTGAGGGAGTCGCCGGTTCCGAGGACTGACTCCTTGAGGGCACTCGTGTACTCATTCCACTCATCCTCGCTTTCGAGATAATTGACTTTGAAGCCACCGCCGATACAAAGAACGCGTGGCTCGAATCCTCGAGACAGCGCATCTTCGTAAAGTTCGATGCAATTTTCGATAGCAACGGCGCGCTCAGTGATGCTGACAGTATCGAGGTGGAACGCGAAACCCTGGAATTCTAGCTCGTCTTCGGCGTCTTCGATGATGTCGAAAGCTTCTTCAAGCTCTTTGATTGTGATTCCAAAACGACTGCCCTTGTTGAGAAAACGCGAGTGGTCGGCATGAAAACCGGAGAGTCTTACCAAAATCTTGGTCGGTTTCTGCAGCTTCACAATTTTTCTGAGTTCTAAAACTTGACGAAGCTCCCACAAGCTGTCGATGCTGATCGTGATTCCATGCTGCAAAGCCAGCGTGAGGAATTCGCGATTTTTCGGACCAGTAGCTTCGATGCGATCGCCTGTAAATCCGGAAGCCAAACCGTGACGCAATTCGTTCAGAGATGATACGTCAAGGAAGGCATTCTCTTGAGCCAGTTGTCGGACTAAACTGTCCGACGAATTTGTTTTATGTGCGAAAAAAACGCGACCGCGGAGTTGATGCTTTTTGAAGAGGTCATTGAACGATTCGACGTTATCACGAACCAGTTCTGGAAACATCACATTGAGAGGACTGCCAAGCCCTTTTACAAGCTCTTCCAGCCTCGTAGGGTCCGCTAAATAATCGCGGATGACGGGATGCACCTTCGGCGTCAGCGTAAGGGCGCGGTTGCCCGATTTGGATTCTTGCGTCGCTTTTTCGGTGTCTAAAGTCACTGTCATATTCTCTGTTCTCTTACTAATGGGTCGGATGTATATCCAATCGGAAAGGTATCATGAAAATGATTGCTATTCGCAAGAAGGAAAATCTCCTTTTCATAAACATTGTCACATCTTCCTCATGACTACCCGAAACATTTACGGAGCAGGTGTTTCGGGATATCAGGAGGAAGTTAAAGCTTTAACAACCTTGTTACAGCTTGGTTGATCCAAGTGTGAAAAATCAGATCGCTCTAACCTTCCCGTCACCCAATCAATCGCAACATGAAGTCCGGTCAAAATCGCCTGGATTCGCTCAAGCACGCGTTCGTTGTTATCGCGCTCAGCATGCATGCGGGCGACCAGCAGTTTGATAATCATGTTGTTTAGGGCACGAATGCGGCAGTCGTAAACTCCGAAGCCCAGCGAAATGATGACGTGACGCGCATCAGCACTCGCATTATTAATCGTTCGCAAACGATTGATACTGGGTTCTGGAAACCCGGACAACCATCTATAGAATCTTTCGGCTACAAACTTTCTATCGGGAACCATATCAATGCGGCAGCGGACCGCAACAGCCGCCACCTAACCTACCTTTTGCAATTGATTCTCAACAAAAATATCGTACTAAATGCAACTGACTCCCGCAATAGGTTTAAAAGTGGAATTTGGCAACAACAGGCTCTAAATGGCTACTTATGGGCTTTTCGAATTTTATAAATTGTTGCGACTCATTCCCAATTATGAGAATGAGCGATCAGTGGCAACGATGAAATTGAGAATCCGCGTTCAACTGTCAAAAGCATTCTGATTTGAGACGGCACAGTGTCCCGACTTAAGACCATTTCGCAGCAAGAAGGGCAGCCAGAAACACTGCGGCGGCTGGTTCGGTCCATTCGCAGGACGCGAACGTTTGTCAGTGGTCACTAGGGGATTGCGGTCGAGAAACCGCGAAACCAAGGCGACCTCGCTTAGGTTGATCGAATCCGCTTCGGAACTACATCGTTTCTTCTAAAACGTCGAGCGCACGGTCACATTCATCGATAGCTTCTTTCAATAATTTTCGCGTTCGCTCAATGGAGGCAGCAACACTGCGGTCTTTGTCATTTGCAACCGAACGGGCAGCGGCGTCCGTAAGCCGTTTGCCTTCATCCAGCATGGTCGTGACGTTGTCCAACGACTGCAGCACTTGCGAGACCGTGCTCGAATCAAGGTTTGCTTTACAGTCTTTGCAGAAACCGAAGATGTCGAAACGGCTCTCCTGGTAGATGTAGCCTTTGCGCTCAGCCACACTCTGACCAAAGCCGCTGAGCAGATCGTCGTGAAACTCTATGGTCAGCCCGCATTTTGTACAAATCAGATGATCGTGATGCTCTTCGCCGCTCACTGATTCCCAGAGCTGGCCGCGCGCGCTCATGATGCTACGAATTTCGCCCTGCTCCGAAAGCCTCTCCAGAGCTCGATAAATCGTAGATAGTGAAACCTCGCCACCTTCCGTAATTATGCGGTCACGCAGTTCTTGCGCGCTAATGTGGTGCCCTTGCGGCATCGTGGAGAAGATATCGAGCAAAAGCTCTCGTGGTCGTGTTCGGCTCTTAACCATTGTGAGTGAAGCTGTCCTAACGTCTCGTTTGGGCGCCCATGACGTTGCAGCTGCGTTTCGAGAAACGGCCGCTCTGTTCTATATATGTTATCTCAACAAAGCCCGTTTCGTGCCAATCACGGTCCCTAAAATGCCTAACCGCCTATTGGAAACCGCCAATTTAGATGACTTCCCAAAACTTCTGCGGTGCGCATGCTCGCCGCGTGACCAGTTATGCCTGCCACGTGCTGCATGCCCGCCAATTCTAACTAAACGTAGAAAACCGCGGCTCGGACTGCTTGCGGCCAAACCAATAATTCTTCTTTCAAATGCGTTTTGAAGGACGGTTCGTTGGAAAAACCTTGCGAATCCAGGCTCGAGATAATCTGAACTTAGTGCTTGACCACAGGGTAAACTTCCTGCGCACGCCCCCGCCAGTATTCAAGCCGCTGTTCGCACTCGGTCAAACCACCGTATAGTTCGTAGAGCAGCTGATAAGTGGTTTCACCGTTCAAATCAAAATAACAGAATTGACGAAGAATCAGGTCTTCCGCCGCTTCCTGTTGACCATCCAGGGCAAGCTTACGACCGTCGGCGAGTATCCGTGCCTTATCATCTGCTGTCAAAACTGGAAGCTGTTTCACACTATCCACCGGAAGTGCCTCGCGGGCAACGAGATCAGCCAAAGTATCATTGACGTAGCAATCCATCATCAAGTGAATCCGAGCTTCTCGTCCGAAGTTACACGCGCTGTGAACTGCTTCTTTAGGATTTAGTTTCCAAAGACTGCCTCTGGACATGTGGACTGTTGTGCCGGGCATAACAATCTGCGCTTGCGAATTGGTTACAATCGGCACGTGCAGTCGGTATCGAGGCACCTCTTCAAGATAAACGTAGTCGCGGTGTTCGTGAAGGAAGGTGCCAGGCTGCAATCGTAACAGTCGAGAGGCCATGATATTGAAACCGAAACTAGCAAGCAACTGCTTAACGGTTATCAAACGCGCAAGAAGAGGAGTTTCCTTTGGCGCCTTGCAATCTTTCCACGAAAAATTGTTTTCCTCGCCATCCGGGCTGAGTAGCACTGCGACTTGCAATCCAGGTGACGCATATTCCGAATATGGCTCATGCCACTCAATGTTCGGACTTAGAACCTCGCGCTGCAGCGCATCCAGTATGAAACCATCCAGCGACTTCAGTCGCGAAATGAACTTCAAATAGTCTTCGGTCGTTCTCGCAGCTTTTGGTGAAGCTGATTCCGACGAATCTCTCCCCGTAGTTACTTGCATTTGAACCCCTCGGATCACTACTGCCACATGATTATGGATCGCACAGGCACAACGATCCAGACATTTGCAAATCATTCTCAACAAAACTTTGATCGTTCTTTCTTATCAATATCAAAAGGGCTTAGACCTAAAGCCTTCAACAGGTCGCTTTGTTGTCTTTCATAAGACTGAGCCAGCACTCCCATATTCGCAAGAAGAAATAGTATGGTGCCTTGAGACCAACACGCAGGCTTAAATTCAGAGCACGAAATCGAACTTAAGCGCGAGGGTGATCAATTCCGGACAATTTAGACGGAATTTTTTTGAAGTCTTTTGTCCAACTTTCGAAAATCACGGATAAACACAGGAACGCAAATCGAGAAGCTCGAGATGCGTACCAACCAATCGTTTATATACGAAAGCTCGCAAACGCATCTCGCACACCACTCGCAATTTGCTCACTTGAAACGCGATGCGCATGACCACTCCGTCCCCTGCCAATACGGCAAAAACTCAGTGATCAGTTTTCATAGGATACCGATCGTGGCAAACCCGCAAACAAGTATTGAGACCTTCGGAAACCCACCATTCATCGGCGATGGCTCCAACAGAAATTCAGTTCACGACATTCTTGTTGACAGTGTTTACGCCGGCTACGAGTCCTTAAAGCTAGGAATCTACAAAAGGGTCTATAACGAGAAAGAACTTGATCTACCTGAACTCGACGCGTTTAAAACAGAAGATAAGAAGTCAGAATCAAACAAACCTTCCGAGCGAGGAATGGAAAAACACTTCGCGATTCACTCTGGTGGACGAGATCGTGACTACATCATGCATTTCCCTCCAAATTATGATCCAGCAAAGCCAATGCCACTAGTAGTGGTGCTGCATGGTGTCGCACAAGACGCAGAAAAAATCAAAAATCTTTCGAAAATGTCAGAGAAAGCCGACAAAGAGGGCTTTATCGTTGCCTATCCCAATGGCACCAATTGGCTGGGAAAAGTTCGTTCGTGGGACGTAGACAATGGCGTTCAGCTCCCTGGAACAGATTCCAACGACATTGGCTTCATGAAAGACATGATCAGCACGATCAAAAAGAACGTGAATATCGATGACAGCAGAGTTTACGCAGCCGGCTTTTCGAACGGTGGCATGCTCGCTTATAAAATGGCAAGCGAGATGTCCGATACTTTTTCAGCCGTAGCCGTTGTGAGCAGCGGTTCCAGCGGGAAGGAAACCAAACCGTCGGAAGCCGTTTCTATAATGTCTATCCACGGCACTTCTGACTCGGTAATTCCTCTCAATGGTCGCGCCTCTGGAGAAAGCCTGGTCAAGCTCGGTGTGCCGAGATTCGAATCATTCCAAGACTCATTTCGCAACTGGTCGTCCCGCTTAGACATCTCCGGAAAACCGGTAATAGAGCGTGATGGCGATAGCGTTGTCACAGCGCGTTCAAAAAATCATCAGACCGGTGCCGAGGTGGTCGCAGTCACAGTCAGAAATGGCGGGCACGAATGGCCAGGTAGCGACCGCGCCAAGATGACCTATCCAGGTTCTCCTGAGGCAAACTATCCAACTACCGACAAGATTTGGGAATTCTTCCAGAGCCACAAGAAGCCAGGCTCAGCACCTGTGAATCGTGAACAACAACTGCTTACAGCTGGAGTTTAAAACGAGTGCTGCGAAACATCGGCCGGAGTTAATCAAAAATCGGCTTGGTTTTGAAACGGTGGCCGCTTAATCGAACCAAACGCGACTGGGTTGGAACGGTGGTCGATAATCGAACGAAACGCGGCTGTGGTTTTAGAATCGCGCCGCTGATTTGGAGTAGAACGCAGCTGAGTTTGAAATCAGCGCTGGTGACTTTCGAACCTGACGGTACTAGCGTCCCGAAAAACACCGCCAGTCCAGTTTCAACGAAACCTGAATTTAGACCTGTTGTCATCACCTCACGCAAACTCGCCCACCAGGCTGCCAAGCTAGACTATCTGCGCTAGCACCCAGACTGGACATCCATCAGATATCCCCGAATCACCTACTCTGTTTACGAAAACGTTTTCTTAATCAAGTCTCGCGCGAGCTGCGGCATTTCGTTGTTGTCAGAAGCGGAATTGCCGCAAAGCGTCGACATTTTCAGACAGCCTTCAAATTCTGAAGAAAATTGTTCAGACACCCCTGCGCGAGCCCGGAATCGTTTAAAAGGAAACACCTCTCAGTTACATCAGCCCTGTCTCGTTTGCAACCGCAGAACGCCATTGAATAGGTTCTACGTACTTCTTTCATAAACCGTCCTCAAAGGAACCGAACTCTCTACATATCTGCTACAGACACGCGCGATTCGCATTCACCACTCCGACGTAAGTCCGGGGTATCGAATCGGGCGTGCAGATAGTGTTCCTAAGAGCGGTTTTACACCTGCAAATCTTCACCCAAAGGACTATAACTAGTGCGCAAAATCGAAAAGAAATCGGACAAAGCAGGATTTCTCCTGCTGCTCGCCGTGGGCGCATCTCTCGCCCTGGCTCTCGTTTTTGGACCTTCGCTCTACTCGGGCACGAAACTCCCCAGCACCAAGCTGAGCGTTTCGAACAGTCCCATGATCACCGAGACCATCGGTCAGCTCTCCACGGCGGAATCCTCCAGCCTTCGGATGAACGCGGCCCGCTGGCTCTCGACTCAGTTCCCGAACAATCCAGACACGATCATCCGTTCTCTCGGCGACTCGCTCAACAATGACCCCGACCCGGTCGTTCGCGCGCAGGCTGCCAACTCACTCGCCAGCATTGCGCGTCAAGCGCGGGAAACGACGAGTGCGGACGCCGAAAAACAGATCGCCGATGTGCTCGCTAGACGGTATGCCCGCGAAGCCAGTGATACTGTTCGCCGTTGCATCATCGGCGCCGCCGCAGAACTCGACAACGAAGCTGCTGGCCCGCTGGTTGACCAAGCAACTGCCGACAATGACCCGGCCGTAAAAGAGGAGGCTCTTCGCGCCCGTGTGGAACGTGAGCGCCGCGCTCAGCTGAAGAAGCTGGGTTAGAGAAGACTGTCGCAGTCGAACAATTTCGTTCGACGCAAGAATGGCTCGCCATCGGATATTCCGTCTGATGTGCGTCTAATTGTTGCTGAATCTGCGGATTTTTCTGTAGAGCGTATTTGTGCAAAAACCTGCAGCCCTCTGCAGAAAAGTTCCTACCAGAAAAAATCAACACTTAGAGGTACCGAAGATGACCTGTAACTTCTGCCAAAAGATGCCACTCCCGGCAAACACTCGCGCTGGTAAATGCTCCAGCTGTTCCGCCCCGACCTCCAGCACCGCTGTCACTCTCTGCCCGACGTGCAGCAACACCCAGAAGCGTTGCAGCCGTTGCGGCCGCAGCGATACTGCCAACCCGCTGCTCCAGAACGTCTGCGAGAACGACAGCTGCGCCTGCATTTTCTAGTCGGGTGGGATATTCCTCCAAGGCCGGCGACTAACGGCATAGCAGTACAGATCACTTCCTGCTGAAGAACATGAGGCTGCGCTGTGGATGACGGACCCATGAGGTCTCGCTCATCCACGGCGCAGCTCTCTTTCGATGCCGGCTCACCAATGCGTTCACGTGCCTAAGTCACTTCCTCACCAATGCGTGCAGCATGTGCCTAAGTCACTTCGCTCACCAACACGTGCGGCTTTACGCGCCTAAATCACTTTGCCCACCAATGCGTGCAGCTTTGCGCGCCTAAATCACTTCGCTCACCAACGCGTGCGGCTTTACGCGCCTAAATCACTTTGCCCACCAATGCGTGCAGCTTTGCGCGCCTAAATCACTTCGCTCACCAACGCGTGCAGCTTTACGCGCCTAAATCACTTTGCTCACCAACACGTGCAGCTTTACGCGCCTAAATCACTTTGCTCACCAACACCCACCCGCTCTTCGCGATTTATCTTCCAGCCCAGCACCTACTATCTCATGCCGCACCTAAGTATTGCGCAAACCAGCACAGAGAAGCTACCTCTAGCATTCCGCATTTCCAGCCGTTTCCGAAACTCCAGTCTACTACACCTGGTCATGCGTCAAAAGGAGACGCCAACTTCCGCGAAAATCCAAATGTGACACTGGGGCACATTTTTTTTGAAAACGTGTGCCCCGGTGTCACATTTCCGCTCCTATTTTCGAAAATGTGACAATTTAATCAAGCGAGCCCTCGTCTGCTGCACGAATCGTCAAGACGCAACGAACCTTTTTGCACATTTTTCTGCTTAGATAAGCTGGTCAGTTGGAGGGGGCAGAATGACAGATGATGCCGTTCATAGAGTTTTTGACACTAGTGAATTTTGGATAGCTTTTAGAAAGGATGTATCTAATGCACGAGCGCGCGTTTTGATTGAATGCCCCTTCCTGGCAAGTTTTAGAATTCGAGAACTAGAAAAGCTATTGCGCTCCACTACGAGCAAAGGAGTGGCAGTTTGTCTCTTTATTCAAAGCGAGCGCCAATCCAGAGCGGTCGATCCTGAAGCACAGAGTGACAGTCAGAGCCGGGAGCGCCAATTTCTCATCGACTTACTTCGATCATGGAACGTTCACGTGAATGAGAAGAACTACATTCACTCCAAGGATGCAGTGATAGACGAAGATATATTGTGGGACGGAAGCCTGAACATTCTTTGCAATTACGAGAAATCGGGCGAACGCATGAACCGTTATGTAGGCAGGGACCACGTTAGAGCCGCTATTAAAAAGCAGAAGCTGCATTGCGAGCAATGTCATCAAAACATCGCTAGATATGAAATCTCCACGGACCAGCACCATTTTGGTGATTGGGGAAAAATCCTCAAGGCACAGCGCGAGTCTCAGGGTTTGACCCAGGCTGAGGTTGCTGCATCTTGCGGACTGGAGCGATCGCTACTGTCTAAAATCGAAAGTGGACAGAGGGGTGCCCTGAAATCAGTAATCAAAATTTCGAGAAAAATCAACGCGAGAATTTTTTTAGTCCCTGATCATTTAGCGGGAACTGTCGGACGAGCATTGGGGCTTGGAAGTCGCGCGGAGAACGAATCTCCCGCGCTATCGACCAATTGCGAACACCAAGAAAAACCCCTCGACTGATTCAATCAAGCTCGGATACGAGGAGAAGAAACGTTCACCGCTATCACCACCTTTGCAGAGCAACAAAAACAAAAGCCCAAGCGATATCGGCAAACCTCAAGTCCATTGAGACAAAGCTCCGGCGCCATTGGTTTCCTGAAAGCGCACGCACTCTAAGCAGCGTTAAACTCTCAAGTGACATTTCGTTGCCAACGGGCTAGAATGAGCGGTTTCGCAAACGAGCAGAGCAACCACTATGACTAGCACAACCGCCCATGCACCATCCGCTACTGAGCTTTTCGCAAAAGCTAAAGAAATTCAAGCTGACTTGGTGCGCTATCGACGCCATATTCATGCCAATCCTGAGTTGAGTTTTGAAGAAACGAAAACCGCAGAATATGTAGCAGAAACACTGAAAAGTTTTGGTCTCAAACCAAACGTTGGTGTAGGCGGAACTGGCGTTACAGCTGATATCGGAGAAGGCGAAACCGTCGTAATTCGCGCTGATATGGATGCTCTTCCGATCGAAGAACTAAACGAAATGGCGCATTGCTCAAAAAACAAAGGTGTCATGCATGCTTGCGGTCATGACTTCCACACCGCTTGCGGACTGGGTGCGGCGCAGATCCTCGCGGCAAATCCACCAAAAAATGGACGAATTAGATTTGTTTTTCAGCCCGCAGAGGAAGCCACCAATAGTGATGGCTTGAGTGGCGCGAGTTTGATGATAAATGATGGCGCACTCGATGGCGTGAAGAGGGTTGTGGCTCTTCATGTATTTCCAGAACTTGCGACAGGTAAAATCGCTCTTCGTTCTGGACCGCTGCTCGCAGCATGCGATAAGTTCGACATCAAAATTCAAGGCAAGGGCACACACGGCGCATGGCCAGAGCTCGGTGTTGATTCTGTTGTTGTTGCATGCCAGGTGGTACAAGCGATTCAAACAATTGTTTCTCGCAGAATTTCTGCACTGGACGCTGCCGTTATCACCATTGGCGGTATCAAGAGTTCAACCTACCGCAGCAATATAGTTGCGGACTCGGTCGAGCTAACTGGCACAGTGCGCTACTTCCAGCCAGAAACTCAAGTGATAATCAAACGCGAGATTGAAAACGCCTGTCGTCTAGCGGACGTCATGGGTGGGTCATACGAACTTCACTACATCTCCGAAAATCCAGCTGTCATCAATGATGCTGATGTTGTTGCAGTAGTGGACCGAGTGGCTTCCGAAATGCTCGGTAAAGAAAACATCGAAGAAGCCACCATGAAAATGGGTGCTGAGGATTTTAGTTTCCTCTCCGAAAAATACCCTTCGTGCTTCATTTGCCTTGGCGTCCAAGTCCCAGGACCATTGCGTTTCCTCCACACGGCAACGTTCGACGCTAACGAAGAGGCTCTCCCCATCGGCGCAGCCCTTCTTGCGTCCTCAGCACTCGCTCTTCTCTAAAGCTATTCAGAAAAAATCTCACGCACTCGATGGCGAATCAAGCCTGCATGCTACCTTGCGTGTTCGGAGGCTAGGCTCTGGACATGGAATTTGATCTCGGCTGCCGAGACTTGTTCTTCCAGCGACTCCGTCGACTTAGCGAGTTCTGCACGTTCTTCCAGTCTCGTTCTCTTGCTTGGACTGTCGACGGGCTTACGTTCTTGTTCAACTCGAAAATCAGGACTTTCAATTTCTCGACAGCAATGCCGACTCACTCGATCCACATTCTGGCGATCAGCACTGAGAATTATGTAGGCATTCTTAAACTCGCTACCGGTGAGCCTTCTAGCGCTCGATATTCGCGCTTTCGATATCGCGCAATCTCGTATTAGCCACTCGAATATAACCAAACCTTTTGTTATGTGCGTAACCACATACCCGTACGAAAACTGCGCGAAAAGTCTCCCAATGCTGTCTTTCGTCAATTTAGAAATGTGTTGCAATCTCTACGCAAATGTTGTCTGCGATGAGTCGGTTGCGAGAGGGTGCACGCACTCGTTCAGCAAACTTCATTCAGGAATACACAGTCTCAGTCAGTATTAAACAGGCAAAAACCGTCAGCAAAGCTACCGCAACCGCGGAGCGCATTGACCTTTCTTTGATTGCAAAGCGCGAGCTGAACAATTGAAGAACTGCTGCACGCCCTACCAGTAAACGCATTGCGGCTTGGATGACACCAATCTCCAATGGGGCTTCCGGCATTCTCAAGGCGATGTGATGCATTTGGCCTGGACTGGATGAAGCGCGAAAACGAGTTCAGAAGAGGATCCCGGCTGTCGCCGAGAACTCAAACCACGAAAACTTACTGGAAATTGGAACACACTATGGCTCGGAACATGTACCTCAACGGACTGCTGACCGCGATCGTCGCGGTCGCCTGCCTCGCCACGACGGCGTCGACCTCCTTCGCGCAAGTCGCGCGCGACGACGATCCGACCATCGGGCGCGGTCTCGTGACCCCGGTGCGTCAATGGAGAGACGCAACTCAAGACCCTCGCGGTGTCGTACTGCTCATTCACGGCTTCCCCGAGCACTCGTTGCTCTACGACAAGCTGGCGTCCCGCCTGGCTTTCGACGGGTTCGTCGTCTACGCTCCGGACCTTCGCGGTCTCGGGCGCGCCTACTCGGAAGGCACGGCAACTGAAATCGCATACGCGAAGTACGCGGACAACGATGTCGCCAAACTCGCCGAACGGCTTCGGAAGGAGCACAAGGGCCTGAAGATGATCGTCGGCGGAGAGAGCATGGGTGGCGCACTCGCCATTCGGCTAGCCGCGACGCGCCCCGACCTGGTCGACGGCGTGCTGGTTTCGGGACCGGCAATCAAGCTCGAACATCACTACGCACGCCTGATTCCGCGAAGCCTGCTGAACGTCGTCACTCTTGGCGTCGTGAAAGTGGACTTCAGCAATCAAATCGAAAAGTTCTTCTCCGCAGACTCACGCATCGGTCAAGAGCTGTTGCGCGACCCGCTCGTGCGCAAGAAGTTCGACACGAAGGAACTGCTCGAGACGCGTAAGTTCCCTCGCGAAACCGAAAAGTTCGTGGGTGAAATTCCCGAGAAGATGCCGGTGTTCGTAATGCAGTCGTGCGACGACCGCCAGGTCAGCCCCAAGGGATTGCAACTGTTCGACACCAAGCTGCGCTCGAACGACGTCACCTATGTGCTTTTCTCCTACGGCGGCCACACGATTCTGCAGACCAAGCACCTCGACACCATCGCCGAAAAAGCGGTGATAGAATGGCTCGATCGGCAGATTCCGCCAGTCGATGGCGCCGCCTGCCGACTGCCGAAGGCGAAGACCGAAACGAAGGAGCTGCCGAAACCGCAGCCCAACAAGAACGACAACATCCCGCAACGGATGCCAAACGCCGTTCCGAAGACGGACACGAACGTCCTGCCGACGCCACTGCCGAACAAGAACGACAACATCCCGCAACGGATGCCAAACGCCGTTCCGAAGACGGACACGAACGTCCTGCCGACGCCGCAGCCCAATAAGAACGACAACATCCCGCAGCAGATGCCGAAGCAGTAAAGCTGAATTAGCTAGATGGACAGCCCGTCTAGCTCAGAATGCTTGCTAGCGTTTAGCATTGAAAGAAAACACTGAGCGCACGCAGCGAAAAGGCGACTGAGGATCACTTCAGTCGCCGATTCGTGCGTGGGCGTTTGAAAAGTAGGGTGGCAACCGGACCGGAGTAGCAGCCGGTTGCCACCGCTTTTAAGTTCGCCTTGATGACAGACAAGCCCATCCCATGGTCATCAAAGAGAAGTTCAGATCACCAGTGAATTATTTCTGCGCGATAAGTGAGGGGTGAGAGAGGGCGAACTGGGTCACGTCTTACTTTTTTCGCAAAAAACTAATAGACTGGTCAACTACTCCGCGGCGATTTAAAAGCCTCGAAAACCGTGTCCTATCCGCAGCCACAGCCACCGGCTTTCTTCTCTTTAGCAGCTTCTGCTTGTTCTACAATTTCGACTTTAGCGGCGAGATCGGCTTTGGCTTTGCTATCAACACCGCAGCAGCCAGAACTATCCTCTAAAGTTTTTTCTTCCTTTTCTTTCTCTACAGTACTCATGTCGTTCTCCTTGTTTTGTACGTTTTGAACGGATTAGACTCAGACAGAATTTCAGCACATGCAGTTTCTCTGTCTTTTTCGTAACTGCATTCGAGCCCTTAGCTCCGATATTTCAATAATAGACCGGTCGTCTAATTCTGTCAACTCCTCGAAAGCAAACTGCAAGTTTACCTTCCAAAACAGCGCTCCCCTGGCGTTTCCGGGTAGGGTCGACGAACAATTCGAATCATTCCATGAGCGTTTACTCGCATCCACTCGGCAATCGAGTATTATGCTGCCCAGAATCCGAATATATGCTTTCAAAAACAGCTGCGGATGCTTGTATCCGAAGGAGTGCGTATGCTACTTCGTTCGCGAATCCCGGAATTAATGGATGATCCCAGACTCCACCCCGAGCTGCACATTGAGGCGCTCCAAGGACTGGAGGTACTAAATAAGGTCAGCGGCAGCGCTCAGATTCTTTGGTCAGAACTGAAGAAAGTTAAACCGTTAAAAGGTGAAACGCTGAAAGTGCTCGATGTTGCGACTGGCAGTGGAGACATTTTACTGGAACTGGCTCACCTTGCCAAACGCAACAATCGCCGGATCGAATTCACCGGCGCGGACATCAGCAAAAACGCGCTCACGCACGCCCGGCAGAAGGCTGAAAAGGTCGGCGTCGAGGTTCACTTCCTGCAACTGGATGTTATTAATGACGGCATTCCCAGCGGCTTCGACGTAGTGATGACATCGCTATTCACTCACCATCTCGATCCTAACGATGTAATTCTGTTGCTGGAAAAAATGCGAGAGAGTTCGGCACAGTTGATTTTGGTAAACGATTTAATTCGCAGCGAACTCTCGTATTCCCTCGTCTGGCTTGCCACGCGCCTGCTTACGCGATCCCCAGTCGTGCATTTTGATGGACCGGTTTCTGTTCGCGCCGCGTACACGCCCGAAGAGATGCGCAACATGGCTCTGGTCGCCGGTCTCGAGAAATGCTCAGTTAAACTCCGACCGCCGTGCAGACAACTTCTCGTATGGAGGCGCGGCGAAGATTGATGGCTACCGAAAACTTTCCAGACTTTGAAACAGTATTGGCGAACGCACCACGAAATGATCTCGAGGCTGTGGCTTGTGCCGAAAAATGGGATTGCATCGTAATAGGCGCTGGTCCAGCCGGTTCCATCGCAGCCCGTGAAGTAGCACTGGCAGGTTATAAGGTTTTACTCGTCGACAAGGATAACTTTCCCCGCTACAAAGTTTGCGGATGCTGCTTGAACGGAGCAGCTCAAGACGCGCTTCGCGAGGCAGGTTTATCACAGCTACTCGATGAGTGCGGCGCTTCGTCATTGAATGAACTCGTTTTATTCGATGGCAAAAAAACTGCTGCGATTAGTCTGCCCTCTGGAAGAAGCTTGTCGAGAGCCCGTTTCGATAAAGAGTTGATCGATGCCGCTTTGAATTCAGGGGTGACATTCCTTCCAGGTACAAGCGCGAAGGTTTTAAACCAAATCGATAGACGAGATCTGGTACAGAAACGGGAAATCAGCCTGGAATCAGGCAACTCAGCGGCTCTCACTGAGGCTTCAATGATCATTGTTGCTGAAGGTTTGGCTGGCAAATCGCTCGATCATCATCGCGAATTTAAATCGGCTATCAAACCTGGATCGCGCTTCGGCGCAGGATTGGTAATCGAAAGCGGACCAGAGTTTTACGCACCCGGACGCATATACATGGCGTGCGGATCAGGTGGTTATGTTGGTTTAGTTCGACTTGAAGACGGCAAACTCGACATCGCCGCGGCGTTCGATCAGTCCTTCTCGCGCGACTCGCATGGACCGGGAAAAGCTGCGGCTCAAATACTTAAGGACTGTGGGCTAACCGTTCCAGACGAATTGGAAACAGCCCATTGGACAGGGACGCAACTGTTGACGAGAACTCGAGACCGTATTGGCACCGATCGGCTACTCGTGATCGGCGATGCTTGCGGCTATCCAGAGCCGTTCACGGGAGAAGGGATCGCCTGGGCACTCTGGTCGGGATTACTCAGTGCAAGAATCGCAATCAGTGGAATTCGACACTGGGAGGCAAGCTTGCTCCAAAATTGGATTGAGGTCAACCATCGTTTTCGGCAACAACGGCTTCGGAGCAAATTAATTGCCCAAGGTTTACGCATCAATCCTTTAAGGCGCTTGGCGCTCGATGTGCTAACACACTATCCACAACTAGCATCACCTGTAGTGCGAGTAATAAACAGCAGTGCGTTTAACACTTCGTTAGTTCGAACGAACGAAGAACAAACTCGAACGGCCACAAGCTCGGAAACGAATAACCACGAGCCACAAAACTCGAGCGACATGCCAGCCAAAACAGACACAGCGAAAACTTCGGATTTAGCAAACTCAAAACCCGACATCGACTTGCCCGAGAGCGCCCCACAGACCGACGCAAAAACTAAAGTCGGAGCGTCAATTTAATGACTTCAATACTGGGTCTTGCCACCGCACTTCCGAACGAGTCTTTCACTCAAGAAGAGTCCTGCGTTCACGCGATTTCTATTTCCAGTCGCAATCCACGCGACCAGCAAATTCTTGAACGCCTCTACCGACGTACAGAGATTCAGCGTCGCGGAAGCGTTCTCATGCAGCGTTCTGCAACTGAAAAACCACTCTCGAATTTTTTTCCAGAGCCGAAAAATGAAAGCGACTTCGGGCCATCCACTGCCGAAAGAATGGCATGCTATGAGCGTTTCGCCAAACAGCTCTCGGTCGCATCCTGCACACAAACACTCTTAGAATCTGGTATAGAAGCAAGTTCGGTCACACATCTAGTTACCGTTTCATGCACTGGTTTCTCCGCGCCCGGCTTCGATATCAACCTTGTGAATGAACTCCAATTATCGCCAAAAGTTTTCAGAACTCACATCGGTTTTATGGGTTGCCACGGCACTATGAATGCGCTTCGTGTAGCGCAAGGTTTCATCGCTAACGCCCCTGAGGCGACGATTCTTTTGTGCGCGACCGAAGTTTGTTCCATCCATTTTCAATATGGACGTGATCCTGGAGACATCATTGCAAACTCGCTTTTCGCTGATGGTGCCGCGTCCCTGATAATGAAACAGCTAAAGTCAGACTCAAATAAGAACAGAGAGAATTCTCAGACAAAACTCGCGAACGAAACGCTTTCGCGCACATCGGCTTCAAACACAAAGACCTCGAACGCTAAGGTTTTAACCACGAATAAAATCGCTTATGCAGACTCGTTTTCATACATCGTTCCAAACTCAGAACACGCCATGACTTGGAAAATTGAAGACCATGGTTTTTCCATGACTCTGTCCGCCGAGGTTCCAAATGTTATTGAGCAGAATCTAAAACCAATATTGCAAGATTGGCTTCACAAGCATGACTTGACTCTCGATCAAATTGGCAGCTGGGCGGTTCATCCAGGCGGACCGAGAATTCTATCGGCTGTCGAGAAAGCTTTGGAGCTAGGACCAGACGCACTTGCCGCCTCGCGTGACATACTTGCGGAATATGGGAATATGTCATCACCGACGGTGCTGTTCATTATCCAACGCTTGATTGCCAAACAGAAAAGCCGCTTCCCATGCGTCGTCCTGGCGTTTGGTCCAGGACTAACAATCGAAGCAGCTCTTCTTAATCGTGACGATCAACCTATCCAGCGACTTTGAGATCGTTTCTTCTCAATCCAACCGTGTTAGAAGACTCAAGTCTCTTCCAATGAGCGGAAGATCCTTTGGTGGGCTCAGTCTTTCTACGGCGGTCTGTTTTGGAATTAAGGAGGATGGGCTGTTCTTTCACATAATCGAATACTTTGGTAAATGCATCGAATTCTACTTGTACTATCATTTGCTAAACTCCGTGGGGTGTTTCGAAGTTCGTTCATAGTACGAATTCGGGCGCACTATCGATATGGCGTAAAACGCATTGACTTTGCGTTCGAACGCAAAGGTTTACTGTGATAGAACACAGTGCTCGCTACTTTGGGACAACGCCGAGAGGTCATAGACAGGCCGTGCCACTGAATAATTGAAACGCTTACCGGGGAACGGAACTCTCTATAGCTGCTTGATCACGCGGCAAGGGTTTCCGACTGCCACCACACGCGGTGGTATGTTTTTAGTCACGACACTTCCGGCGCCTATGACTGCTTCGTCACCGATTTCCACGCCCGGCAGTATTATTGCACCTCCGCCGATCCAGACGCTATTACCTATTTTTATAGGCGATGCCAACTCTAAGCCGGAATTGCGCGTCGGTGCGTCTATTGGGTGATGAGCAGTGTAGAGCTGAACGTAAGACGCCATCATGACGTTGTCACCAATGGTGATTTGCGCGCAGTCGAGAAAAACGCATCCGAAATTTGCGAAGAAGTCGTTTCCAACTGTAATATTACTGCCGTAGTCGCAATGGAACGGAGGCTCGATTGTGACTCGTTCTCCGAGCGAGTCGAACAGCTGCTTCAAAATTTCAAGGCGGCTGGTTTCATCCTCTGGGCCGGAATCGTTGAAAGATTTGATCAATTCTCGAGTGACTCGTCGTTGAGAGAGAAGATCAGAATCGTTAGCGAGATATAGAACACCGGCGAGCATTTTTTCGCGTTCAGTTTGCATGAGCGACTCCTGGGCTGGTTCGGAACTCTCACTATGCCACTGTTTCAATTGAACCGGGAATAGCTTGTTGCTGGAACATTTACGAACTCCTAAAACCAAAGACCAAAGACCCCAGCGTCTGACATTGCGTAGTAGAAAAATTTCAAAAGGAAGGAGCAACAAGTAGACGATAGTGTCTACCTGCTGCTCACATCCAGAGCATTTCGTCCAACGTTCAGAGGGCTATCGTATGACAGCAATCTGAACCATCGGTGCGAAGATCAAGGCGTCAGGTGACTCTTGATGAACTTCTCCATCGCATCGTGCTCAGCGAAACCATCAAGTCTGGCTGTCACGCGACCGTCCTTGACGATAAGAAGAGCGGGGCAGTCCTGAGCCTTCAGCGTAGAACATGCCTTCGGCGACTGATCTTTGTGCAGGCGAACGAAGTGCGCTCGCGTCGAGTAGGTCGTGGCAACCTGCTCGAACACCGGGATTTCAGTTGCGCAGTTGACACAGCCGCCGGACACGAGTAGGACGACGGTGCCGGTTTGCTTGATCACCTGAGCGTCGAAGTTCGCATCGGTCACAAGCGTAACTCCGCTTGAGCTGCAGATATCGCCGATTGGAACGCCGCCGTCGACCGGCACAAGCGCGCCACTACCAACGGTACTGTGTGCCGCGGATCCACCGTTCATCATCTCGTGATGACCGCCATGATCGTGAAGCGCAGCAGGCCACACGGTCATGATAAACATGACCAGCGACATCGCGAAGTGCGCGCCGTCCTGACCGAAAGCCAGCACTGACGGCTTCTTGAAGTCGAGCGCAATCCGGTAGACGTAATACGAACCGAACCACAGCCAGTACGCTGCGAACGCGACAGTGACGAGCACATGGTCGATCGGATTGACAAACATCCACCACATGCCGAAGAGCATGGCGGCGTGAGCGAGGTCATACCACTGCTTGTTGTATGGAAGCCGCCGCCCGTAGGTGAAGGCACGAACCAGATACCAGGCGGTCCCGACAGCGAAGCCGACTGTCCAGGTGAGAGCCGGGAGAGGCACCCAGGAAGGCGTGAGGCAAGCAGACATGCCGAGAAGGCAAGCGCCGTGCCAAAATTCGTTTTCGCGATCGTAGTAACCGTTGACGCTCCTCAACAGGCTGGGATTGAACAGCCGGAAGAGGTAAAACAGAGTTCCGCCCAAGAAGAGCAGCGAAAGAGCAGGCGAGACCCACGCAAAGCTGAGTGAGTGCGCCATGTGTTCATGGTGCATAGTTATCTCCATTTCTGGGAGTTGGACAGGCGACGTTCCAAACCAGTGAAACTCCGAGACGATCGAATCGCGCGCGGAGCTGGTGTCTGGTTCTGAAACTAAAAGGTGGTTAGCAGGTAGAGGATTCCGGAGGATGGGAAAAGCGATTCTTAAAACTAACAATTAGCCTTCCTGGAGGAAGACTTGAAAACCACTAAAATCGCCCCTTCTTCAAAAAAAAGAAAGCTGAAAACCAGAATTGCCTTAGCGTAGCGATTGAACCCCTTCCAGGGGATAGACTTGCCGCTTGAGACTCCAAACAAAAACCCTCTTCACAGGGATGAGATGAAGAGGGTTTTTGAGTGGGCTTCAGCGTATAGTGCGATCGTTTTCACGACCACAAGCTACTTGCGCTGGCGCCGCATGCGAGCAAGATCGTTGCGCGCGATAATGATTTGCGAATCGTCTTCCGAGTAGGTGTTCTGATACGTAGTCACTGAGCGGAGATACAGCGCCTCAGCCTTATCGACGTTGCCGAGCATCTCGTGAATGCGACCCAGTTTATGAACGACAAATGCAGCCTGTTCGCTGACTTTGCCATATGCCTTTTCTTGAATCGCCAGGGCCGGTTCCAGATATCCTCTTGCCTGCTCGTAGTTGGAAAGCGTGTAATTAACGAATGCCAATTCAATCAACACTGGTGCCACAGCTGGATGTTTCTCACCATAAGCTTTTTGAGCGAATGTGAGGGCTTTCTCCAGCGTTGATGCGGCGCTCTCGACTTGGTCGTTGCGAAGGTAATGTCGAACAAGCTTGTTATAGACCTCAATCACCGATTCCTTGCTTGAGTTACTAGATTCAAGCTCACCAATTCGCTGAATAAATCCCTTCTCGACTTCAACCTCAATCTCCTGGTTATCCAGCGGAAGTGTCGTCGTCATCGTGATCATGGTTTCGCCGGGCGAAAAATCCATGTCGGCAGCGATCGTCGAACTGAAAGTGTTGGTCACGGTGTATCGAGTTTCGGTCATTGGTTTGTCCACCATTTTAAGTGAGCCGCTTTCCCAGCTACTCGCGCCGACGGCTAAATTAGCCGGGGTCTAACCACTTCACTCGATCGCAAGACTATATTCGAACGAGGTCAGACATCTATCAAATGCACAGGCACAAGTATTACTAAAACCACTTTAAGTTATCTCAATTAGCTGTCAAGCACCAAGTTTTTTCACAATTGAATAGTGATTGGGTCTTCGTCGCACGATTCCTGACTGGAATTAGCTTTCTGTTACAAGCGCTACTCAATCAGGTCAAAAAAGAGTTTTTTAACATCAACCTGAATCAAGAAGTGCAAGTTACAGCAAATGTCAAAACTAAAACAAGCACTAACTAACGAATTCGAGCTTTAATCCAAGTCCGAATGAATCAACATCAACTATCGCTTGTCGTAAGCAATAATCAAAACGAGAAGACGCAAGCCTTTTATTCTTTCAGTCTCGGAATGATTCCGAGATCCCAAAAGAGAAAGGCTTGTCGTTTCCCGTACTAGAGTTTCCGAAAGCCAATTTTGAGGTCAGCGAAATTCAACTAAGTCAACGACAATCTCATGACGGGAAATTGTACGCCGCCACAGTTAAACGTTTCGCGCCACCGTATTCGGTGCGGAACGATCGCTTCGAACTCAAAGCAGCGGATACGCCAGAAAGCGAACCGCTGCTCAGAAGGCAGTTCGGGATCATCCTCAAGCAGGATCTTGAGGAGGTTTGGCGTAAAATTCGACGATCTTCCCATCTTTCCAAGTGATCGAAGTGCCGTCCGAATATTCTTGGACCAGGCTGCCATCAGGCAATCGCCGGACGCGCGGGCGCCGCGCGCTACGCGGCGGCCCCGGACAGCGAGGCGATCGCCACATCCACCCCG
>CAZRMH010000049.1:0-27128 GCA_964600935.1 uncultured Candidatus Obscuribacterales bacterium | reverse complement strand
CCAGGAGCATGGAGAGAAACGCCAGCCATGGTAGTATCAGGACGCTTTTACGAACACGAGGACGGACCAGCACTTCGATGGTGTTTATTACACAAAAGATAGAGAGTGCGATAAACACCGAGGTGAAGCCTGTGTGCAAATTTGCCCACAGCATCATCACGCCGGTCATCGGGAGAACCAACGCCGCGTCTCGCTTTTTAAACGGTCGGTTGTTTTCCAGTTTGAGCCTGATTCTCAGGAACAGTCCAATCCAAACCACAAACAATAAATACGAAAAAATCTCAGGACGAACAAGAAAGTGAAAGGATGCTGCCACCACACCTAGTATCACCAACCCAACACCAGGAAGCATCGGACTGCGTAACGCACGAAAGACCATTAGTGGTCCGGAAAGGAATGCAGTCAGCAAAATAATATTGGCAACGACCAACAGCGAATATCCAGCGTTCACCTTATACGCGAGGAAGAAAAGAACCTCACTCAACCATTGATAGGGAACGAATGTGCGTGGATTGCTAGGCGTTCCTTGTCCGAGCACCGCGGGCAGATTCACAGTCCCATCCTTTTCCAATCCGGAAAAGGTGTATGAAAACGGATCAGTAACGGGAATCGCGGAGTGCTCGAAGATGTGCTTACCGAGCGCTAACAGCCAACAAGTATCCGGATCATGCAAGCCCGCGCCGGCAACCCAACACCCCATAAAGAACGCAAAAAAGAACAAGAATCCGAGCACACATCGTGCGCCCAGAACTGTCGTCCAGTCCTTCAACCATTGTTGTGCATTCTGAGTAGTCAACCGCCAGCCTTTCCGGTGCCTCCATCATAACTCGGCATGCCCCGACATTCAATTTACGTCGAGACGGCGCGTCCGTTTATTTCCGCAAAAAATCCGAAGGTATACTTAGATTTCACACAACGGGAGCGCGATTATGGGCAGCTGGGGACACGGTGGTTGGGAAGATGATGTAGCCTTGGACTGGATCGATAAGGTAATTACCAAATCCAAAATCGGCACAGCTATTGAGAAAACCCTCTCTATAGGTCCCAAAGACCCTGGATATAACGTCCTTAAGACCCGAGCTGCGACAACCTTATTGATCATGCTCGGCAAAACTTACTCGATTCCTCAAATCGACGAATTGCATACACTTGCGATCCGCAGACTTAAAGAAGTACGAAGAATCTGGGCAAATGACAAGCAAAACAACCCCGAAACAATTGAAGAGCTTCTGAGCTGGATTGATAAGGAAATACTGGTTCTGAACAACAGACTTCAACCGGACAAAGCCAAGAACATTTCCGACGAAGTTAGTGAGTGGTGGACTGAATGGCTTTAAGATTTCGGAAATCTATTCCCACTCAATTGTCGCCGGCGGTTTCGATGTGATGTCGTACATAACGCGGTTGATGCCGGGGACTTCATTAACGATTCTGCGCGAAATGGTCTCGAGAAGATCGTACGGAAGTCTGGCCCAATCAGCGGTCATGCCGTCTTCGCTAGTAACTGCGCGGATGACGATTTGATTCATGTACGTGCGTTGGTCGCCCATCACGCCTACAGAGAGTGTCGGCAGAAGAATGCCGAACATTTGCCACACTTGACGATAGAGACCGTGGGATTTTACTTCTTCGCGGATGATCCAATCAGCTTCGCGCAGAGTCTTCAAACGCTCTTTCGTGATTTCTCCAACCACACGAATTGCCAGACCTGGTCCGGGGAATGGATGGCGAACGACAATGCCTTCCGGAACATCAAGTTCGCGAGCAAGCAAGCGTACTTCGTCCTTAAACAACTTAGCGAATGGCTCGACAAGCTTGAATTGCAAGTTCTTCGGCAGACCACCGACGTTGTGGTGCGATTTGATTTTCACAGCGATGCGTTCGCCGGTTTTAGGATCGATGCGGGTTCCCGACGACTCGATCACATCCGGGTACAGCGTTCCTTGAGCGAGATAATCGAATGGTCCCAGCTTCTCAGACTCTTCGGCGAACACCTCGATGAACTCTTTTCCAATAGCCATGCGTTTCTGTTCAGGGTCTGAAATGCCAGCTAGTTTCTCTAGAAATCGTGCTCTCGCTTTGATGAATTGCACTGGAATCTTGAATTCGGCGAACTTTTCGACAAGCCATTCAGGTTCATTCTTCCGCATGAAACCCTGGTCTATAAACATACAAGTCAACTTATCGCCGATTGCTTTATGCAGCAAAAATGCCAGAGTCGAACTATCAACGCCGCCGGAGAGAGCCAACAAGATCCGCTTATCGCCGACTTGTTCGCGCACATTGCGAATCGCTTCGTCGACATAACGATCCATCGTCCAGGTTTGCGGACATCCACAAACTTTGACCACGAAGTTTTCGAGCACACGCTGACCTCCGCGTGTGTGCACCACTTCCGGATGGAATTGCACTCCATATAGTCCGCGCTCTTCGTCGGCTATCGCAGCTACCGGAGTGCTGAGCGTCCTGCCGATGGTTTCAAAACCGTCTGGAAGAGCGGTCACACTGTCACCATGGCTCATCCAACTCTCGATGGTTGGTTCCATACCCTCGAACAATTTTCCGTGCCTTACGACCGTCAAAAGCGCTCGCCCATATTCTTTTAAATCGCCGGCTTCTACGGTCCCGCCCAAGTCGCGCGCCATCAGCTGCATGCCGTAGCAAACACCGAGAATCGGCAGACCCATCGTCCAAACCGCTGGATCCAGTTTCGGCGCAAACGGGTCATAACAACTGTTCGGACCACCGGAAAGTATGATTCCTTTAGGATTCAAACGTTTGAGCTCTTCGCAAGAAACGCTGAATGGCAGCACTACTGAATACGTTTTGGTTTCTCTGACACGCCTGGCGATGAGCTGCGAATACTGCGATCCAAAATCGAGAATCGCAATGCTATCGGTAAGACAATTGTCCGGAAGCATGGCTTCGGCTGGGTTAGCCTGAGTTGAGGTCACCTTTTCTCTCCTTGCTGCATAGCGTATGACAAAGGGCGGCGAAACTGTAGAAAGTATCGCAAATTGGGTAAGTTTAGTATGCCTTCCTGAGGCGCATCACAACAAAAATTTTTTGTGTTGGCGAAAACTTTGACGGGAAACTCAGATATGCCGCAATATGTCACGGGCAGCCAAACGCAAATCCTGCCCAATCTTCGCATGCTCGGGACCGAGCTCTGGCGAGGCGGGCAACCGCATCCGGACGGATTTATCGAGCTCAAGAATATGGGTGTAAAAACAATTGTCAACCTGCGCGAGGAGCCCACGCGGGTGGCAGAGGAGCGTGCACTGGTCAGCGAACTGGGACTCGAATATGTTTCAATTCCGCTTAGACCATTTGATATTCCCGCCGATCGCAGCGTCGATCAGTTTTTAGAACTGATGATTGATGCTAAACGCCATTCAGTGTTCGTCCACTGCTTACACGGCATGGACCGAACCGGGCTCATGTGCGCGGTCTATAGAATGAAAGCCCATGACTGGACCTTTCAGTCCGCGTACGAAGAAATGATCGGACTGGGTTTCCATGAGACTTTTCAGAACCTGAGACAGGTTGTTGTCAAGTACGCAAACAGCTACAACAAGTTGCCATCAGGTTTCGAGTAATATATACAACGCTTATAGGCAATATCCAAACTACCATATACCAGACCGCTAGGGCATCTCGTGTTAGCGAGGCCGCGCAAGCAGGTTGTTTCCGATCGCATATATTAGACCTTCAACAGGCTTTACAACCGGGTGTCGCCGCGAAGACATCGCGCGTAACGACCTCCGCGAGTTCGACCATTGTTAATTTGATTAACATCAGTATGGAAGCACCGAAACTCCACCGGCTAGGGTTTGGCGTCTACTGATCACTCTTTTTGCTTCGAACCAACCACAAACAACCTCCCGGTTAAGCTCCAACTCGATTGCGCTCCAATGTCTTGCCCCTGTCGGCAAGGAGGAGTGTTGTTGGGTTGATTGCGATGCAAAAGTTTCGAGGTGCTGCTGGTAGACCAGCCCGATCATCCGACGAATCCAAGATGCAGGCAACCTATGTCTGCACAGAAACTCAAAGGTAAACGCCACCATGTCGAAACACGAACAAGACGCCGCCGCTCAGACCGACTCCAAAATCGTCAACTCGGACACCGCAGCGACGGTCGACTTGACCGCTTATCAGTCCGGTCCCGCGGTCATCCGCGAGACCCGCGACATCGCCCTTCCCGTCGGCAAGTCGAAGGTCTACATCGGCGGACTGCCGAAGACCTTCGTGCCGAACAGCCAGACGATCGTTTCCGTCGAAGGCTCGGGCAAGTTCCACGTCGGTCAGCGCTCGCTGCGCCCCGCCAACCTCTCCAGCGCCGCGATTCTCGCCCAGTCCGTCGGCAGCAAGATCACGCTGATCGAGGAGACCAAGGCGGGCAACGAACGGCGCACGACCGGCACCCTCGAACACATCGTCGACGGCCGCATCGCCGTGCTGACCGTTCGGGGTAAGACCGTCCTGATGCCGCTCACCACCAAGTACGCGCTCGCCAACGGCATCCCCGCCGGGCTCTCCAACCTCACCATCCTCGCCCTGGAGCCCAACGTCGAGCGCGCCGGCGACTTCCGCCTCAAGCTGCTCTACGAGGCCGAGGGCGTCAACTGGACCCCCTGGTACGAGGTGTTCTACAACCATGCCGCCGGCAAGCTCGAACGCTTCGCCTGTTACGTCGACCTGACCAACGATTCCGGCGCCACCTTCGGTGACGCGGGCATCAAGCTGATCGCCGGCAACAACTACTCCGATGCGGCCAACCGGCAGCGCCAGGGTCACGGCATGCGCAAGATGGCGGCCCCGATGTCCTTCGCTGCCGGCGCCCGCGGCGGTGCTGCGCTCGAGATGGCTGACTTCTCGGTCGAAACGGCCGAGTCCGAGAACGTCGGCGACCAGAAGATGTACAAGCTCACGGAGACGGTGACGCTGGAGAACGGCGTGCCCAACAGCCCCGCGCTCGTCAACTTCGCCGGCGTGCCCGTGCTGCACGAGTACCACGCCCACGAGAGCTTCGGCGGTCAGGACGGCTACTACTTGCTCGATGGCGACAACCCGGCTGACCTCCCCAAGGAGCCCGTATCCGTGAAGCTGCGCCTCTGCAACCAGAAGGCCAACGGCATGGGCACGGCGCTGCCTCCGGGTGAAGTCCGCATCTTCGAACCGGACAGCTCCGGCGAACTGCAGAAGACCGACAGCGCCCGCGTCAACGGTCACATCGCCGAAGGCGAAGAATTCGTCCTCGACCTGCGCAACCCGGCTCGCGACCTGAAGGTCCAGCGTCAGTTGGTCGCCTACAAGGAAGACCCGAAGGCGCCCGAGAAGGACGAAGACGCCGGCGAAACCCACCCGATCAAGCCCCTGGGTGGTCCCAACGTCGGTCGTCCCGGTTTCGGCATGCAAGCCGAAATCGCCGAGAGCGCCAGCGAAGAAGAGGCCACTTCGGAAGCCGGCGCCAAGAAGAAGACCCGCAAGGCCAAGCCGAAGGCGCGCTACGCCGAAGCCACCCGCGAGATCACCGTCCTCAACTTCAAGGACACCGCGGTCGAAGTCGTCATCCACGACCGGGTCCCGGCCAACGCCAAGCTGGTCACCAAGTCGCACGAGTTCGTAAAGTTCCAGGACAACGTCGGCACCGGCTCGTTCCGCGTGACCGTGCCCGCCAAGAGCGAGCACGCCGTCGCCGGCGAGTTCAAGGTCCGGTACGCGATCAAGTACCGCATCAACTAAGCAGCGTTACGCGCTGCTAGCCGGTCGATAGCCTCCTCTGATACCGGTTTATCCGGGCTTCATGCAGTAGCGGCAGAGCGAGAGGCACCGGTGACGGTGCCTCTCCTTTGTCAGCGAATTCATATCCCGATTTCAGCAATCCTCAATAAGAAAGAAGAAACCATGCCACATCAACACGACGGCAACTGTTCCTGCGATTCAAGTCCGACCGATCCAGCCGAACTCGAACGCATTTTCGCCGACAATCTTCGCAGTCGCGCGCAGACTTACCTGACGAAAGAACACGCTCCGGTCGCCCGGCAGATGCTCGGTGCGGCGCGCGCCCTGCTCGCTCTGCACGACGGTCTCAACGGCGAAAAGTTCATTTGGCTGCTCGTCGCCGAAGCACACCTGCCGATGCTCGACGGCAAAACCGAAGAAGCCCTCAAGACTTTCCAAACGGCGCTCGATATCGCCGAAAAGTCGGTGGGTGAAGACCATCTGGCCACCGCGGTCTGCGCAATCAACATCGCCGATACGCTGCTCGAACTCAAGCGCGGCAAGGAGGCCAAGCCGCTCTACGAGCGCGCCCATACCATCTTCTTAAAGGTGGCGGCCGAACTGAAGGGCAAGGACGAGTACCTGAGCAAGTTCGCCGAAGACGGCTCGGCACTGGCCATGCTCGGCTCGGAAGTCGCGCAGGAAGGTCCAGCGCCGGCTGATCAGATTAGCGCGAAGCCGGCCGACAAACCCGCCGACGAGCCGAAGCAGTAACGCGAAGCGCGTCAGCCCACGCGTGATAGAAGTAGAGCTAATCATCGCAGCCCCGGCGTTTAGCTCTAGAGCAACTCGATGAAATTAGAACTCCTTCGCTGTGCAAACAGCGCAATGAAGCTACCACACGTCGCACCCTGCGTTGAAACGGCTCAGGCTAAGCAAACAGGTGCTTATCCGCGGCTATTGGCGAAATAGATACGCATTGAACAGGTCGACGTTCTGGTCTAAGTTTTCTAGTTGCTCGCGAAAGCTAACCGGCTCTCCGGTTGGCTTTCGTCTCAAAACGCATACTACTACTTCATATAACAAGCCAGACCCGCCCGCCGCCCGAAAAAACGAGACAGCCATATGCGTAGCCCCAGAATGGAACTGCCACAATGAGCGGCTCGACAACTGAAAAACCATAATCAAATGACTGAAGAGACGTTTGATATCATTTACGCTGAAACCCTGCGACGACCTACATCGCCAGTAGCGCGAGCTTGTGCGAGTTCGCACATGCACCGAAATAGTTTAGATTTCACGCACGTTCAAAACTAAATATTTTCACGTGAATTCATCACTAAGCGAAGGATCACGACGCAATAGACCAGAGGGTGCCAATGACGTTCCTTGAGCGGCTAAACATTCAAATACCAATTGTCCAGGCACCTATGGCAGGAGTTTCAACGCCCGCTATGGCTGCAGCCGTGTCGAACGCCGGAGCTCTAGGTTCAATCGGAATTGGCTCCTTGAATTCTGATGGCGCCCGAAAATTGATCGTTGAAACGCAAGCGCTTACCAATCGTTCCTTCAATGTGAATGTGTTCTGCCACAAGCCAGCCACTGCAAATCCAGATTTGGAAGCTGCCTGGATATCTCGATTAGCTCCGGTTTTCGAGGGCTTCAACGGGAAGCCTCCGACCGAACTACGGGAGATTTATAAAAGTTTTTTGGTTGCTGACGACGTCCTGGAACTGCTCTTAGAACTGCGTCCAGCAGTCGTTAGTTTTCACTTCGGCTTGCCATCCCAGGAGAAAATCGAGCGACTTAAACAAGCCGGTATCACGCTGATAGCGACAGCGACAAGCCTTGACGAAGGCAAGCTCACTGCTGCTGCCGGCATCGATGCAGTGGTTGCGCAAGGCTACGAGGCCGGCGGACATCGTGGAGTTTTTAACGAAAGGAACCCTGACGATTGCTTAGGAACCATGCCCCTCACCCGCCTACTCGTGAACAATTTGAACATTCCGGTAATCGCCGCTGGCGGTATCATGGATGGTGCCGGTATCGCCGCCGCACTTAGTCTCGGCGCGTCAGCAGCGCAGATGGGAACTGCATTTATAGCGTGTCCCGAATCCTCCGCAGATCAGTTCTACCGAACCGCGTTGCACTCCGACGCAGCCAATCATACGGTTATGACCTCAGCGATCTCCGGTCGCCCGGCACGCTGTCTCGCGAATGCGTTCACAGTCTTTGGAAGCAGCATTGAGCCTTCCAAAATACCCGACTATCCAATCGCATACGACGCCGGAAAGGTTTTGAATGAAGCGGCAAAACGCGCTGGTGTTGGTGATTACGGAGCTCAATGGGCAGGACAAGGCGCGCCACTTGTACGAGAACTCCCCGCCAGCGACCTGGTCGCACTCTTACGCCGAGAACTCGAGGAAAAGAGACCCCCTTGCTAATCCCGCAATCTCATTAAGCCTTGGCTAGGCGGCCGTGCCAGCCGGCGGAGGCGCGGCTCCAGCGGCCGTCGAAGATTGCTGGGCGATCCTCGGTGGCGCGGGCGCTGTTGTAATGTGCGAGCCAGCTGGCGAGCGCTGGGCTGGCGGTCGATGCATCTCCGCCGTGGTACCGAATGATACCGCAGACGGTGTCGCGCTTGACGCCGGTCGTACTTGGTTTCGTAAACGGTTTCGCCATGACGCGGCAAACGGCAGCATCGGCAAAGATCCTAGCCTCCATCGCGGTTCCGTCAAAGCCGAAACTGTCGGACATTTCGACGACGATTTTTTGTCCGGGATATGCTTCGGCAGTGGCTTCGAATCGCTGGCGTAGTTTAGCGAAAAGCTCTTTGTGAGCAGGCAGAACAGGATTGTTATCGGTATCGCCTTTTACCAAACCGGCGAAGTGCTCCCGAGAGACCGGGTTTTTCCAGCCGCCACCGCAGAGTGCAAAGTTAAGCGGCATCTGCAGATGTTCTGGTGTCATCGAAAGTGCGTGGAAATAAATATAGGCGGAAAAATATTCGACAGTTCGCATTCGGTCTTCGAAGGAAACGCCGTTGGAGCCTGCCTCGGTCAACTCCGGAATTAAACGATACCACTGCGGGTCTGACGACTTCGGTGGAGGTTCCAGCAAGTAATTTCTGCCGTCTTTCGTGACTACAGCAGTCTCGAACAGTTTCTCTAACAAAGGCAAATTGATTTTGCCTTTAGAACCAAACTTGCCATCGAAATCGCATTCCTCGCCACGCTCTAGCTGAACAAGCGCGTCCGGGTAGTTATTAAATGGTCCCGCGTCCCAACCGACCACTGCAATTTCGCCACCATCGGCGGTGACGGAAATTACGGTGAGGTTGCCGGTGTTGCCAGCGTTGCAGAACACGATTGGAAACTGCCCTTTCTTGCGAAGTTGTTCCGCCAGATGCTGATGGTGAACTGGAGCCAATGGGGCAGCTTCGCCGCCAGCCATGAGGTCGTCGGATCGAAAGTCGTAAACCACGGGAATGCCGGTCAAATCGGCGAGCGCCTGACCATCACCCACTTGACAGGTATAGACGACATCGGAATTATTCGAGCGTGCAATCGAGGGCGGGAAATGCGCACAGGTTTGTCCATGAAAACCGATCAGGTCGATGTTCTGCAGGTCGTACTCTGCGGAAAGTTTTTGATCTTCACGAGCGAGTTCAACTAGTTGGTTAATCGCGGAGGCAACGAAACGAATGTAATCGTTTTGTACATCATCAAAAGTGCCATGGTCAGCAGACTGTTCATCAAACTTTTGAACAGCATTACTCATGTCACCGCCAGCGGTATTAATGCTTTCGCGAAGCGCACGCAGATTTGCGGTGAGCTGGGCGGGGGAAGCGACACTGTGCGCCTTCAGATCGGTAATCGCACCATCCTCGTCAAACCTTGTCAACACCACGTCTACCCCATCCAGCGAATTGCCGGTCATGGCGCCGATTGCGAGCAGATAATTCCGTGCGAGCATAGCTTTCCCTCGAAAACACCTAGAGTTTAGTTTAGCTGAAACTAAGATCTTTTGATGTATCTCGGCAATATCAAAAACGCTAGCAAGCTACGAAGACAAGCATCAGACCTCAATTTCAAGATAAATTAAAACATCGCTTTCTCGAATCTCGAAGTCATGAGCTTCTACCGTACCCGCGGAATTTTGTAACTAGGGGAACTTTTGTTAGTGTTGACTGACCTCCTCTCCTCCTCCAAGCGAGCAAATCTCCGGCCGAATCAACTGCGTAATCTTCCCGAATAAAACGCGCAACGCGCTGGGAAGCTGATCGACTAGAGGAGGAAAAGCGTGCACGCTCTCGGCGAAAGCCATAGCGTTCTCAGCAACAGTAAGCGCCAAGCTGGGCGATAATTCTGCTGGTCGACAAGAAGTTCTCGATTAGCCCTGGTCAGGCGCCCTAGAGTAAGCTGTTTTGTTTGCAAGACTGTAGATTTTCGGAGCTCCCACAATCGTGGTGGCACTAGCCGAAGTCACTCTGGCATCTAATCCCAAAAGGAAGGGCCGAAATGTGGTCCAGTTCCTACTTATCCTCGCGTTCAACGTCGTCCTAACCGTCCTCGCCGTCTGTTGGTTGATCCGGGTCTTCTCGAAAAACAAGCGCGACCGCCTTGAGCGTCCGCACTACGAAGAACCTGATTTCTCGCAGTTCGAGGGTAATCCGGACGACGAATACGTTCCGTTGATAGCAAAACCTGATGACGACTCGTCATCCAACCCGTTCGCCGACGCCTATGTCCCCTTCGCAGATCGCGCAGAGGAACATCGATTCGCGGATGGCAACTACGCTCCACTCGACGAAGATGCCGAAGTCGAGATCACGTCGATCGTAGAACCCAAGCCCATCTTCGGCACAAGAGTAAGCGTTCGCCAATCCTGCCTGCGAGCGGCTCGCCACATGGAGAGCTGTGCGCAAGCGACTTACTCGCGACACGACTTCGTTGAAGCGGAAGCCTTTGCCCGAGCCGCCCTAGAGGAAGTCGAACAGAACATGAAGCGCGACCACTGGTACGCGCCTTTCGTCTTGAACTGGCTTGCCTACCTGCGTTACGAGCAAGGTTTCTCAATCGAAGCTCGTGACCTGTGGGAACAAGCAGAACAAGTGGCGCTCGAATGGTTCGAGCAGTGCCAACAGCTCCTTCCGGACATTCGCCAAAACCTGCGCATGTTTCGCGAAAACTTCTACAACTAGAGTCGCCCGCCCTGGTCGGTAGCCTTAACGGACCCGCGATGTTCCGCCCTAAACCAGCGATCGTCAGCAGTGATAGCGACCTTCAGTACCGCATTCTACCGATGTCCGCTCGATTGAACCGAGCAGGCGACGCGTAACAAACGAGGCATGATGACCGTTCCCGAATCGTAGAAACTGGATCATGGATGATCCAGTTTCTGTTTTCTTTGTTCTTGGATGCCGCAAAACGACTTGATGTAGTATATCTTTTTTGTTTTCTAAAACCGGCAACTCAACTCCACTTTCGAAGGAGGCTGAAAAAAACCACACAAATCAGCGACTGTGTAAATCCACAGTTCAGGCGAGTCTTCAAGTTTCCTTCATTCTTGATATCACGGTCGATACACCGAGGAACCGCACCAGTAGGCGCGAATGCAATATCAAATACAACAGCACCGCTTGGCGCTAATCGCATTAATGTAAAAAAGTCTTGCCAGCCCTACATCTTGGATGACAAGCGCCAGGCATCTTTGTCATGGTCAGGCACAACTTTCGTCACTTCCATTCAGGACTTATCCGCAGCACCAGCACCACCCAGCCATCAGATTCAGCAATTCCGAGCGCACCGACAGTGGTGCCGATGTGACTCGGGATACTGAAACTGTCGCTGTAACGCAAGAGTAGGCCACTCTTCCGTGAATTGATGCTGCCGAGAAGGTCGCGAAAACCAAAGGAGTGCACTGAAGACAATATGGAAAGGCGGCCGCACACCGCTAGACCAGAAACGTCTTCAGCCCGAGGTTCGCGCGAAGGTATCGATCGTTGTATCAGCTGATGTTTGTTTTGACATTCGTATGTCGGTTAAGCGTCGAGGGCGTTTCAACCGTTTACACCCGGCTATTGATGCGCTTCGAGGACAGCGCAGCCAGGCGTCGCAAACCCTTATTAGATGATTCGGCGTTACGCGTCTTCTGAGAAATGACGCGCCAAAACGGCGGCGATTAACCCGGGCCCGGCTTCACAAGGCGATTGACGACTCTTGAGGAGAGACGTCTGCCAGTGGCACAAACTCTTATCTTTCCGGCGTTCCGAAAGGATTGACGCCAGCCTCTGATCCAATCATTCTCTAACGGCTCTGAGCCTTCGGTTTATGAGACCGGAGAAAACTCGGATCGTTCATGCTCACGCTTATGCTCAGCGGCGGACACCGGTCCGCATGCGCCGCATCGTCGCTTTGATGAGATGCAGCCGCGTTGGCTGTCACCATGCAAAGAATTGACCCACATACAGAGAACAGCATGAACCTGACCACCTGGATCAAGAACCGCTTCGCCCCGCGCAGCACCACCACAGTCGTCCGCGAGACGGCAAAGCCGAAGCCAAGCCACGCGCACCGCGGGCTCCGCGTCGAGAACCTCGAGGACCGCACGGTCCCGACGGTCGGCTTCCTCAACGAAGTCGGACAGCTCGCGCCGCTCGTCGGCCGCACACAGGACATTCGGCTCGAAAGCGAGCAATTCCGCGTCTGCCCGCCGGCCGACTGCATCCCGGTCACCGCCTGCCGCGCACCGCAAGTGCCGGTCTGCGCCCCGCGCAGCCCGCACACCCCGGCGCTCGACGGGCAGTTGACGCAGAACGGACAGACCATCGACTACACCACCAGTGGTGGCTACCGGATCAACATCGTCGGGTCGACGGTGACCATCTTCAACCCCTGCGGCGAGCAGGAAGTCCGCGAGTGGGGCGACCCGCACGAAGACGCCAACGGCGTCACCACCGACTGGACAACCAAGTCCCGCACGCTGGTCCTCGGCGACGGAACATTCCTGTGGATGGACGCGGTCGCGGCCAACTCCGACATCCGCGCAACCGAGATCACCGACTACGGCGCAAACCGCAAGATCTCGGTCAACAACACGAACAGCACTGTCACAGGCGACCAGTACTTCTCCGCCGCCAACCATGGTCCGAGCCTGACCAAGCTCCCCGGCGGGAGGGCGACCGACTGCGCCATCGACGAATGGAACGGATGGAACTGCGCGCCGATCGACTGCAACCCGACACCTCCGGTCTGCCAGCCCGGCACGCCGACAAACCCGACGCCGCCGGTCTGCCCGCCCGGCAATCCGAACAACCCCACGCCGCCGGTCTGCCCGCCCGGCAATCCGACGCAGCCGAACTGCCCGACCGGTGACTGCGCCGACCTTCGGGCCGAACTGCAGCGCGACCTGACCGCGTTGGACCAGGCGTTCCAGGAGCTGTTCGGTGACAACACCGCTCTCGACGCCGCGCATGCCGACCTGGCCATCGACCAGCTCGACCTCGAAAGCGCCCAGACGGCTCTTGCGCAGTACCTCGTCTCGCTGAACGCGGCGCGTCTCGACCAGACTAGTGACGAAGCCGCCCTCGCCAACGCTCAGAATCAGCTCGACCAGTTCCGCACCAGCCTGACCACGGCGCAGACGGTGCTGGCCGACAATCGCACCGCCCTCGATACCAAGCAGGACTCCCTCAGCGCGCAACAGGGCGAACTCGGCAACTGGCTTAACGAGCTGGGCATCGACTCCTCCGCCCTCACAGAGGCGCGCGCCGAACTGAGCCGCGACCAGAACGCGCTCGACGGCGCCAACCAGCAACTGACCGAGGACCGCACCGCCCTTACCGAAGCGCTGGCCGAACGCGACCGTGACCAGACAGCACTCGACCAGGTGCAGACGCAGCTCGCCGCGGACCGGGCGCTCCTCGTCGAGAAGACCGCGGAGCTGGCTCGCGACGAGCAGGCTCTGCAAGTCGCGCAACAAGAGCTGACCAACGACCGCGCCGACCTGACCGCGGCGCAGAGCGATCTGACGCGCGACACCGCGCTGCTCACGGCCGCCCAGACCACCCTGGTCAACAGCCGCCTGACGCTGACCGCCGCCCAGCAGAAGTTGGCTGCCGACCAGACGCTGTTGACCGCTGCTCAGACCCGGCTCACCGCCAGCGAAGCGGCGCTGGAAGCCGCGAAGAACAGCCTCGTCGCGCACCAGAACGAACTGATCGAAGCCAACAACGAACTGGACCGTGACCGCGCCGAGAACCACGCCACCTTCCTCGAACTCGGCCGCGACAGGCACGAGCTGCAAGAGGACCGGCAGCGGCTGGTTCGCACCGCCAACCAACTCGAGCGGAACGCCACCGAGCTCGCCCGTCTCCTCCGTGAAGACTGCCCCGACGAAGCGGCGGTGACCGCTCTGCGCGAACAGATCTGCACTGACCTCGGAGTGATCGCCCAGGCCACCGCGGAAATCGAGCAGGACAAGCTCGAAATCAGCCAGGGCGAGGCCAACCTCGACCGACTGGAGCGCGAAATCCACGAGGACATGAAGAACATCCGCCGCCTGCGAGAGCAGGTCCGCGTCGACCAGCGTGACGTCGAGCGGCTCTGTGATGTGGTCCGCGCAGACCAGTGCGAAGTCGACCGTCTCACCTGCGTCGTTCGCGACGACCAGACCGCTGTTGACTGCGCCCAGACCGTGGTCGACCGCGACCAGTGCGAAGTGGACCGGCTCATCTGCGTCGTCCGTAACGACCAGACCCGGGTCGACTGCAAGACCGAAGAAGTGGCTCAGGACGAGCGCGACATCTGCCGCCTGGAAGGCGAGATCGTCGAAGACCGCAACTGCATCACCACGGTCACCGAACGCATCTGCGTCGAAGAGCGTGACGAGACCCGCCTGACCTGCGAGGTCGCCAGCGACAACCAACTGGTCGACCAGCTCACCTGCGCCGTCGAGCGCGATGAGACCTGCGTCGCCAACCTGACCGAAGAGGTCCGCAACGACGAAATCTGCGTGACCAACCTGGAACAGGAAGTCAACACCGACCAGACCAACATCGACCGGCTCAACTGCAGCATCGCCGAAACCCGTGAGTGCATCGAGCGCCTGCAGTGCGCGATCGCCGGTGGCGAACAGCTGGTCTGCCAGCTCACCACCAGCGTTGCCAACGCCCAGACCCGCGTCAACGAACTGACGACCGCCGTCGCCAACAGCCGCACCCGCGTCGAACAGCTCACCGTCTGCGTCGCCACCGCCCAGAGCCGTGTCGACAGCCTGACCACCGAAGTCAACAATGACCGCACCCACATCACGTCCCTGGAGACCGAGGTCGCCCAGGACCGCACCGTGATCGCCGGTCTGAACGCCGAAGTCGCGCAAGATCGTCTGGACATCGTCCTGCACGGCTGCTGCGTCTAAATGTTTTAGCTACCAGCGCGCATTAAATACGCGCTGACTAGCCTTGCCGAGGAGGGGGTTCGCCCTCTCCTCGGCACTCTATCACTTCGTGTTCCGTTATACTTCCGGCAGTTTCGTTGTGCTTCCAAACTCGCCACACCCCGAAACCTGGCGCTCTTCAGCCATAACACTCCGCCGTAAATAGCCCTTTCCTTTTTGACTCCAATTTTTACTATATACATGAGTAAACCGGGTCTGTGGTAGAAACGACTCCGTCATGGCTGTCACACCATGACGTTTTGAGTCGTCTCTCCGATTGATTGACTTTTCTATGCGCCACTACAAGTAGTGGCGCATGTTATGTTTCCCGGGAGCGCTGTTGGTCGGGTTTGACTGAAGGCTGTCACTGGGGCGGTTCTTTCGCAGCTTCCTTTTCGAGCACGGCGCGGCGCGGTTTGAATGGACAGACCCAGCCGTCGCCATCGCGGTGCTCTTTGCCAGAGTAGACGCGAGCTTCACCGCCTGTGGTGGCGGAGTCGCTAGGAAGTGACGGGTTGATTGAGCCTTGAAACAGTGTGTCTCGCATACGAACTTGCGCGGCGAACTGTTCCAGACCGCCCTGCTCTTTCAGCTTTCGGATTTGCGATTCCGGGTTGAAGACCAGAGTCGGAAAGGTGAATCGCCTTGAGAAACGCGATGCACCCGGGTTCAAGCCGACGACGAAGAAGGCTTTGCCAGCGAAGGAGAAGCCGAAGTTCGACGTCTTAGGATTGCACGAGTAGTGCGGGTCCCATTCGTCCTGGTCGTGATCGTGCAGCAATTGCAGGTGCTGCCAGAGCTGGTCTTCGTACTCGTCTTCGGACGGAATCTGTGGTGTTTTGAACACGGCGATGAAGGTCGTGAAGTCGCCGAGTTGTTCATGCTCGGAAGCGAACCGTCGCAGATCGCGCCCCATGGCTGCCACTGCGCTGATATGCCCCATGCGTTTGTAGAAGCCAAAACGGTAAGTCGCCTTGGCGAATGCCGCTCGGGCCCCCACACAGGGGTAGTATTCCCCGAGGATGTAGGCGCGCAGCATGTCGTGCGCGGCTTCACCCTGTGGCGGAATCACCGGGTCGTTGTCGTCGGGCCAGAGCTGACCTTCGGGGATGACCTGCAGGATTTTCTGTCCGCGCGGATCATCCCCTGGTGCAGGCTTGGCGAGGCCTGCGTAACAGCTATAGGCACGGGCTTCATGCCGATCGAACAACGAGCCGGTTGTGCGGGCAAGCTCTGGAAGCGAATCCAACATCTTCAGGTTTTGCTCGCCGCGTTCGTCCACATCCGGCATTGGCACTACCGGTTTGCGTTTGGCTGCAGAGCCAGTTTTTGGGGGAGGGTCGGTTGACACAGCTAAACTCCTTGTGAAAAATTATCGATTGAAGAACCATCTTGCTGCTGCATCGAGCTGATGCGGCAACGCGACCGCCACCGCCTGCCGTTGCCGGCAGACGGTGACGAGCCCTCGGTGAACCACCAGGCGAACGCCTGGAATGGCATTGATAGACGCCCCGGTTGGTACCGCAGGCGGTACCAATTACATCTTCAATGAGTATTTCAGCGCCTGGATTTCGGCCTCGTATTCTTCCGTCCCGACCTTGTCTCTGAGGTCCACGGGAAGCAGTCCGGGGTAGCTGCAGTGTTGCGCGGCGATCAACGTTTGCAGCCGGCGTTCGCGCAGGATCGAGGCGCTGGCGCGCCAGACCTCGAGGGTCTTGAGCACCGAGTTCTTGCCTTGACCTTTGGTTTCTTTGACCAGGAAGCTGAAGTCACGAGCCGAGTAGTTGTTCGTGATGCGCAGCACCTCGTCCAGTTCGCACTCGGGGATCGGCACTTTCTTGCGGCCGAACAGCTCGGTGATGAAGAACTTGCGGTCGTCGCCTTCCGGGTCGAAGATGGGAATCTGAATCGGTGCGCGGCTCTTCACGTCCGGGTCGAGCGAGTCCGGGCGCGAGGTCATCAACCCCCAGAGCACCTTGCCGAACATGCTCGGGTCACCCATCAGCTTGATGAAGTTGCCGGCCAGGCGCTTTTCGGTCTCGTGGGTGTCGCCCTTGTGGACGCTACCCATGGCCGTGTGCGCCTCATCAACCAGGATGAGCACCTTGTTGTAGTTCCTGATCCTGAGCTTGAGCTTTTCGAAGGCGGCGTCAGTCTCACCGAAGTACTTGCCACGCAGCCCCTTGAGCTCGATGACGACGCGACCGGAGGCGGCAGCGTATGCTTCCAGCCGGAAGGTTTTTCCAGAGCCGTTAGGACCCGATACAAGGATTACGGGAATCGCCGTATCCGGGCTTTCGCAGCGCCGGAAGATGTCGAGGAAGAACTCCTCGGACTTCTTGCCGCCGATGATGTCGTCGAGGCGGTGTTCCGGTCGAGAGAACGTCACCATCTCGCCCAGGTCGCTGCGCATCCTGGCATTGATCTCGTTCAGCACGTCGGCGCGCCGAATTGTGCGCTTGGTACGCCGGCCGGTTTCCAGCAAACCGTAAACAGAGCGCAGGGTGAGTCCGGCGGTTTCGTGAGCGAAGACGTCGAGCCCGTGCTCGAAATCAATCGGCACCACCTTTTGCCCCCCCTTGAACCCGGTGATGAAGCGGGTGCGCTCGGACTGGGTGGGCAAGTCAATTTCGGTTGCGTGCACCGCCGGCAGTGCCAGAATGCGGGCGTTGACTTCGCTTTGGGTGTCCGCCACCAACACGATCAGATGCGAGCTTTCCTGAAACCAGGGCGACTCGATCAGGCTCAGGAAGGTGACGAGCTTCTTCCGGTCGGCGTCCGAGAGCCGGTCGAAGTCGCCGGCCGGAAAGAGCGACCCGGCGAAACGGATGACCACGCAGACGGGCTTGGTCCTCTTATCGCTGAGCCGCACGGAGTTAACGCCCTTGAGGGTGTCGGCGAGCAAGACCAGCGAAGCCAATGGGTCGATCGAGGCCGACCTGACGTTGCCCTCGAAGTCGCCCATCTTCGCTTTTTTGTCGAGCACCAGGGCATCAGCGTCCGCGACCGCCTTCGACAAGGCTCTCTGCTCGGCGTCGTCAAAGAAACCGATGCCGGTCGAGCAGTCGAAGCGTATTACGGTGAAGTTGGGCGACAGCTCCTGATAGAGCGTGCGCTCCAATTCAAAGAAGCGCTCACCGCCTTTCAAAGTCGGGAAGAGGTCGTGGCGGTTACCGGAAAGCAAGACGACCGACCGACCGCTGTCGGAATAAGCGGCGGAAATCTCTTCGATAAACGCGGTCCGTTCGGGGGTCACCACTGGTGGTGGGGTTCGTTTATCCACCACCGGCGGTGGCGCACCTGCGCTACCGCCGGTCGCCCCCTCCACAGGCGGAGGAGATGTTGTACTCATTATGTAGGCTCCTTCGGTTTGGAGGAAGTGGAGTGTGTCGAGGGGACCGAGCGAACGGAACCGACCGGAGAAGATTGATGGAAGGCGTCCTCGTGGCTCAGGTCGAAGCCGGTTTCGTGCAGCAGCTTCTTCACGTCGAAGCCCTTGCCGATGCCCTCGACCAGGGTGCTGAACTCAGCATTGTTGACAAACTCGGAGGGCTTCTGAGCCGCACCCAGGACCTTGCGGTCCACGACGATGCGAGCGCCCTTGCCCTGCTTGCCAGTGCTCTCGTCGATCCAGTATTGCGAGAGGCAGATCAACCGGCTTCCCAGTTTGGCTGCTTCCTTGAGCACGTGGGTGACGAAGAAGATCGTCAGACCATGCCGCGTCCACTGCTCCCAGACGACGTCCTGCATCTCTTCGCGAGTGCGCTCGTCGAGCGCGCTGAAGGCTTCGTCCATGAGCAGGATTTTGGGCTGCATGATCAGCGCCTGGGCGATCGCCACGCGTTGCTTCATACCGCCGGACAGTTCAAACGGGTATTTGTCGCCGTCGGCAGGCGACAGCCCGACGTCTTCGAGCAGCGCGTAGGCTTGCTCGCGCGATTGCCGGCGGACCCGGAAGTAGCGGATGAAGTCGAGCGCCTTGCTTTGCAGCGGGGCGACGGCGACCGTCTCCTGGTCCGGCTTGGTGCGCGTCATCAGTCCGAAGCGCTTGGCCAGTTGTTTGCCGTTCTCCAACGCTTCCTGCGCCAGCCCGTAAGCGGCCCGGATGGGCAGTGTGAGCCCGCGTTCGAACAGATTGGTCTTTTCGAGCATGATGCCCAGACCGATGTTGTCGGCGACGGACAGATGCCGGTAGACTAGCGAGTTCTGGAAGACCATGCCGCAGTCACGGGTGACCCGCGCCACTTGTTTGCCGTCCACCAGAGCGCTGCCTTCGTTGGGCTTCTGAATGCCCGCTACCAGGCGCAACAGGGTGGACTTACCGCAGCCGGACGGACCGACGACGGCAATCAGCTCGCCCTGCCGCACGCGCAGCGAGATGTCGTTGAGAATCGTGCGCCGACCGCTTTCCGTCGGATAGGAAACCGAGGCGTTGCGCACATCGATCAGGTACTGCTCGCCACCGGTAGTGGTGGCGCGCGGCGTGTAGGTTTTTGAGACGCTCATGTGTGAATGCTCCTTATTTGTCCACCCAGCGGTAACGGGTTTCGAGCCACTGGAAGGTGTATTCGAGGACGAACATGATGATGGTCGCCCACAGGACATAGGGAATGATCACGTCCATGGCGACGTAACGCCGCAGGACGAAGATACGGTAGCCGATACCGGCAGCCGCTGCGATCGATTCGCCGGCGATCACGTAGCACCAGGCCGCCTGGAAGTTCAGGCGGAGCGAGCCGATCATGCGCGGCAGGATCTGCGGAAAGATGATGGTCCAGGTGATTTCCTGGTCTGTGGCACCGAGCGACTGGGCTTTGTACAGCTCCTCGCGTGCGATTTCCTGGGCGCGCTTGCGGGCGTCCAGCACCAGCCCTGGTAGCACGCCGATGACGACGAGCATGATCTTGGACAGCTCACCCACGTCCAGGTAGATGAACAAGATCGGCAGCAGGAGCAGAGGTGGAATGTTTTTGACAAACACAAAGAAGTAGTAAAGCACAGCGTCGATCAGGGGAAACGTGCCCATATAGAGTCCGATGAGCACGCCGGCGACAGCGACGATGCTGATGCCTATGACGAAGCGTTTGAGCGACGCCCAGGTATCGACGTAGAGGCGAATTTCGCCCTTGGGGTCGGGCGTCAGTGCCGATCGGTGAAAGCCCTCCACCATCTCGGAAGGCAGAGGCATGAGCTTGGTGGAGGCTGCCGATTCGCCTCCGCCGGTCTGCGACTCTTTGACGCGCAGGTCGTTGGCACCATTCATGTAGAACCAGCCGAGCAGGATGAAGGGCAAGAAGCCCATCCCGACCCGGGCCCAGAAGGGCAGTTTAGTAAAGACACGTAACATAAGTACGCGCTCCCCTTTCTTTGAGGTGTAGAAATACCAAAAGACCAGGAGAATGCACGCGCATGCTCCTGGTCTAACGAGTATCAATCCTCCCAAGCGGCAGAACGGCCGGTTGGGAACGACATCCAGAGCTGGCTTCTCAGCCGACTTTGGACGAATTTCCGCTCACGACTGAAGAGCCGTGTGATCGAGGAAATTGCCAGAAGACCCGGCAGGGCGATAGTTCTCAGCCCCGACCGGCCACCGGAGAGCGGTAATGATCGTCGTCATTCCGCTCTCCACGTTGGCTTTCACGACCAGTTATGGCTACTTGCAGTTACTTCACTTCTTGAGCTGGCCGTTTTTGGCCTCTTCCATGAACTTGACCGTGTAGCGCAACTTGATGTTGCGGCGGTCGCCCTGAACGGTGCCGTCCGGATACTGGATGCCGACCACGTCGACCGAGGGGGCGCCTTCGCCCAGAAGGTTGTGCGTGAAGCAGAAATTGCGGACCAGGTCGTTCTTGGCCTTGATGTCGTCGCCCTTGGTGAACTCGATCGCTTCGGCCGGGGTGTAGAACATCTTGGTGGTTTTGAGCTGCGCCTTGAACTCGGTGACCGAGCACTTGGCGTTGTCAGCCATCACCTTGAGTGCCGCTTCGGTAGCCGGTCCGTGACCCTGCATCAGGTCGAGAACCTCGTACCAGGCGCCGTTGAGGGCGCGGGCGAAGTCTTCGTTGGCGTTAAGGGCGCGGGTGTTGCAGACCATCAGATCCTGGATCTCGCCGGGGATGCGCGAGCTGTCGAAGATCTTGGTGACGCCGTTGGTCTTCTCGATCTCCATCACCATCGGGTTCCAGGTGACGACAACGTTCTGGTTGGCGCTAGCCAGGAAGGAGGGGGCGATGTCCTCGTCGGAGACATTGAAGATCGTGAAGTCCTTCTCGCTGAGCCCAGTCTGTTCGATCTCGAGCGCCCGCGTCAGCATGTACTGCGAGACCGTCTTCTCGACCAGAAACACGTTCTGGCCCTTGAGGTCCTTGAGCTTCAGTCCCTTGCGCGTCAGCACGGCGTCGTTGCCGTTGCTGTAGTCGCCGGTGATCACCACCGTAGTGTCGATGCCGGCGGCGGCCGGCATGTCGAGGGCTTCCATGTTGGTCATGACGCAAGCGTCGACCTTGCCGGCCACGAAGGCGTCCAGCGACGCCGGGTAGCTCATGTACTCGACCTTGATGTTGAGCCCGTACTTGTCGGCCCACTTCTTCAAGATGCCCGTCTCGTTGGCGTGGTACCAGGGCATCCAGCCCGCGTAAATCGAGACCGCCACCTTGAAGTCCTTCTTCGTCGGCGCGACGGCGGGAGTGGGGGCGGCGGCCTTCGGCGTTTCGGTCTCTTTATGGCAGCCGGTCAGTCCGAAGACGACAGCGGCCAGACCGAAGCTGGCGAAGGCACCCAGGATGCCGCGGCGGGAGAACATGTTCATGCGAGATTCCTTATTCATCGGGTTGAGAGAAGTCGGGGCATACAAACCCCGACTCAGAATTGAGCGGGCTCGTCGAGGACGAATCCGCTAGCAAAGCCAGTGAGCTAGCGGCCATTTATGGAAGACAAAACTTTCATGCCTGCAGCATGGGTTGTGCCATCGCCTAGCCGGCCGCTAAAAGGTGACGACCGCTGCGGTCGTCCAATCCGCCGGCGCTGTTATTCACAACGCCGGAGACAGAGCCGGTTTTCACACCGGCGTGAGGGCGCATGTCGATGCGCCCTCTGTAGCTGCTTTGAGTCGAACAGCGTGAACGAACGGACTATACTGTCGACGGCACTAGCGGCGCACTGCCGGTAGTGCAATCAATCGACTTAGATCTTCGGGCGTTCGTCAGTGGCAGCGGGCTTCTCGGTGACGGGGGCATCGCCGGTGGCCTGCGACTTCTGAGCGGCGCGCGCAGCCAGCATCTTCTGGAAGTCGGTGCCGGCAGCATCCTGGCGACCCTTGGCGACGTATTTGTCGCGCTTGCGGTCGGCGTCGACGCCGGCGATCTTGCCTGCCACCTTGGTCTTGGCGGCCAGCTTCTTGTTGTCTTCGAGCACCGCGTCGATCGGGCGGCGGTTGGCGGTCTTGCGCAGACCCATCGCGCGCTCGTAGGCTTCGTTGAGCTTGGTGTTGGCGATGTGGTCGGCGACAGCCTGCGCCTTCTCGGCTGGCAGGTTGGCGATCTGCTTCTGGATGTCCTCGAGCTGGCCGAGCAGCTCCTCGAGCTTGCCTTCGTGGCCCTCGATGTCGGAGTCCAGATCTTCGATGGCCTTGGTCAGCCGGGTGATGTCGTTCTGGAACTCGGTGCCGTCCTTCTGGGCGTCGTCCATTTCCTTCTGGAACTTGGCCCGATCGGCGTCGGTCTTGGCGGCAGCGTGGTTACGCTGGGCGTCCTCGTAGGCGGTCAGCGCGCCCTGGAGCGCCGCATTGACTTCGTCGAGGTTTGCCTTGGTGGTCTCACGCGTGTCGCGTTTGGTCTGAACCGCGACTTCGGCTTCGGAGAGCGCGTCGGCCATGGCGCGGAAGTCGTTCTCCAGGTCTTCGCCGTAGAGGTCGAAGGCCATCGCCTTGCTGGTGGCATCCTTGGTGAACTGCGCGTCGGCTGCGGCTTCGGCGCGGAGTCCGAGCTTGGTGAGGATGTTGGAGATCATGCGAGCGAAAGCACTGAACAGTCTCATGACTTAGGTCCTTTTCTTGGGATGGTGGATAGGGCAGAAACACGCTGCCCAAAAGAGCAGCGATGTGGGTATCGGAGGATTACACTGTCCTCTTCGATCGGCCCAACTGTTTCTGCTTAGTCTTCTTCTCGAGCGTTGGTCTCGTCCTCCGACTGACCGCCGTTCGCTTGAGCGGCTTCAGCCAGTCGGATGTACTTGTTGCGCTTATCGCGCTTCTCTTCTTCTTCCTCGCCGGCGCTGCGCAGTTTATCCTGCACTCGCTGACGGGCCGCCACGGCGTTTCTCATGCGGTCGGCCGCTCCGCCGTCCTGACTGAGGTAGTCACCGGGGTCGACGTTGCCCATCCGGACCAGGTCCAGATAGGTCGTCTCCAGCGCCGCTTGGATGTCGTCTACCTGCGCGAACAGTTCAGCCAGGTCGATGGTGTTCTCGTCGTGCTGGGTCAGTCGCCGGCTGTGCGCGGCGATTTGTTTGTCGAGCGTTTTGGCTTCGGGCTCGGTGCCGTCCAGCTTGGCGCGTTTAGCTTCCCAGGCCTTGAGCTCTTTCCTCAGCGTTTTCAGGTCGACCGCTTGCAGCGCCTTATAAAGGTCAAGCGCTTTGCGAATCACCTGGCTGCCTTGTTTGTAGGCATCTTCCGCTTGCATAGCGAAACTGTTCGCCGAGGCGGCGTCTTTGGAAGCAAGATACTGAGCCAGTTTCTCGTAGGCGATGATGAGCTCGCCTGCTTCCTTGGCGCCTTCGTCGAAACCGAGATCCTGGCATTCCAGACCGACGCGATAACCTTCGAAGAGGTCGTGCTGTCGGCGCAGAGCCATCAACTCCTTCTGACGGGCAACTACGCGCTCCGGTCCTTTGAGCACATAGTTGTACAGGAAGCTGCACGCGCCCAGGAATGCCAACCCGACTGCCACCATCAGTGATGCCGGTGAGGCAGCGATAATCAGCGTCCAGGCGACAGCCAGCAAGGTTCCTGTCAGAGGATAAATCGTGGCGGGATGTGTGGCGCAGTCATTCAAGACGCGCTTAGACACCACGCCGGGCTTCAAGTCTTCGCTCCCGGGGCGCTTTTCGGACGGAGCGTCCCGGGCTCGAAGAATGTCGCGCGATGTTAATTGTTCGGCCACCTATAAACCCTCCTTTCGGTTAGAAGGCATTGTCCATGTAGAGGTGAAACTCGACACGGGGAATGCGGTACATGAAGGCGCGACTGTTCTCGTCCGGTCGCCTGACCGGCGGCTGCATCGAACCTTTGCCTTCCACCTTGAAGCGCACTGCCGGCATGCCGTGGACAGCGATTAGCCGCTGCACGACCGCTTCGGCGCGTTCTTTGGAAAGCTTGATGCTCTCCGATTCGTCGGAACCGGAGGCAGTGTGCCCCATCACGACCACTCGCGTGTCGGGGTAGTTGTTGGCGAGACGCTCGGCGATTTCGTCGACCGTCTTCTCACCGGCTTCGTCGAGGACGGCTGAGCCGGTTTGGAACGTGATGTTTTTCACCTGGGTCGTGCCGATTGGCGCTAGCGCCTGCCATTCCTTGTCGGAGAGCTGGGCGAACTGGCGCTTGACGTTGGAGTTGCCGAGTTCGGCGGGCAGCCGGCTTTGCACCGCTTTCAGCACCGAGGTGTTGATGATGCGGTACGGGTCGGCCAGCGGGTCCGACTTCAGTCTACCGGTCTTGAGCAAGACAGCGGTCGAGACACCGATACAGTTGACGATGCCTTCGGACGAGCCCTGACCGAAGCCAAGCTGCTTGACGCAGTTTTCTTGAAGGTCTTGCCAGTCGACCGTTTTAAGTACGGACTCCAGCTCGCTCTTGTTGTTGATGCCGGTGACCACCTTTAGGTCTTCCAGCATCTTGTCGCGATCGCCGCCGTAGGTGCGCATCGAGCTGTAGTAAGCCTCGAAGAAGGCGACCACGTCGTCGTGATGGTTGGTGACGAAGTCGCGCTTGAACACGAAGACATCGACGATGTAGCCCCGGAATTTGTCGGATCCGAAGACCTTCTTCAAGCCGGGCACTTCGCGCATGAGGCGCGAGGCGTCAGGTTCCCAGAGCGCAAAGAAGTCACCTTCACGGCGCTTAGCCTTTTCCACCACTTTGGCGATGTCGGCCTGTTCGCTGCGCCACGAGTCGGTCTTGGTCAAGTTGAACAGGTCGAAGTCCACGACGGCTAAGTCGATCAGGAACTCCGAGGGGCTGGCCTTGACGTAGACGAACTTACGCGACGCATCGTTGAGGTCGGCGACTGTGCCTGTGGGAAGCTTGTCTTCGAAGCCCAGGATGACGTCGGCGCCGGTCGAGTCGGCGATGGCAGCCGTAATCACGCCCGGATAATTGTGCTTGAGCCCGTGCTGGAGGTATTCCTTGACGGGCAGAACGATGAAGTCGTAGTCGCCCTTGGCGAACTTCTCGAGCCGATCCTCATATGAGCCGCCGTCGTCAGTCCAGGTAAGACCTTGACCGCGCCTGGCGAGCTGCCGTTTCATCTCGGGCGTATTGAGGATGGAATAGCCCAGATAGCCGTCACCGCAGCCGCGGATGACGCGATTGACCTTGGCGTCGGAGCCTCCGACCGCCGCCTCCTGTTCCTTCTTCTTGAGCAGCCAGTTGCTGGCCACCTTATAGGCGCCGATGCCCATCACTCCCAAAAGGAGGATAGCCACAGCGAAGATAACAGATCTGTTCTTCATGCGAAGTTTCTCCCAACGAACGCCGCCCCGGAAGATGGCTTCCGGAGCGGCAAGTGTGATTGTGATTAGGATGCACTGCAGGTGGCGTCGGGACGCCTTTCCGTTTTGCATCGCATAGAAAGGTTTGGAATTAAACGGAATCAAATGGATCCGCTTTGCAGCGAATCCATTCGATCCGTATGCCCTCTGACCCGACGTTATGCACCGTCAGCGGTACCAGTGCTCACACCGGTTCGGTGCGATCACTTCTTGAAGGATTGCGGGTCGAAGACGTCCAGCTCGGCCGCCGACTCCTGCAGAGCCTTGCGCAGCTCCTGGAGATCGTTGGCGGACTTGTACGAGACGGACTTGGCCCGCAAGGCATGGCGTTCGCCGATTTGGAATCCGATTGTGTAGATCGGGATCAGCAGCCGTTCGGCTTCGTCCGTGCCGTACTCGATCCGGTCGCTCGAATCGCCGTCGGTAATCACGATCAAGCGGAACTCACCGTATTGCAACTGTTTGTCGCGCTGCGCGGCCAACGCCTTTGCGCCGGTCCGGATGGAGGCGCCAAGCGGCGTGCCGTTATCGGCACGAACTTTGTCGATCTCGGCCAGGAACTGGGCGCGGTTGTTGCCGCCGAGCGCCAGGACTTCGCGTTCGCCGAAATAGTCGAAGACGTAGAGCCCGAGGTTGACGTCGTTGGGGATGTTGTTCATGAACTCCTTGACCGCAATCTTCGCGTCTTGGAGCTTTCTGCCGTCCATCGACCCCGATCCGTCGAAGACGAAGTAGAAGTTACGGGCGAGCGAGATCTCGCCCTGGGGGATGACCGCAGCCGGCGCAGCGCCGGGCTGCGCCGCGGGCGCTCCGGGCTGGGTCTGAACCTGCGGTTGGGGCGGTTGCCCCACCGCGGGCTGCCTTCTGTGGCAACCCGTGGTGAACAGCGTCACGGCGAGGACCGCCGCGAGCGCGCCGAAGCAGAACTTGTTAGCCAACTTTTTCATGAGATTCTCCTGCGTTTGGGTTGGGGAATGGAACTAACTCGGGTTACTTGCCGGCCGGCTTGAAGGTGTCGAACTCGGTCTCGACGGCCTTCACTCGGAACACGACACGACGGTTGGCGTTCCACTCCGCTTCGGTCGCAGGATTGGCGAACTTAGGCGACTTAACGCCCATGCCGACCGCGACGAACTGCGATTCGTCTACGGTCAGACCCTTCTTCTTGCAGAAGTCGAGGTAGGCCTTGCGCACCGCGGTCG
>CAZRMH010000048.1:0-27206 GCA_964600935.1 uncultured Candidatus Obscuribacterales bacterium | reverse complement strand
TTTGTGAGACGCTGCAATAAAAGGTACAGCAGAAAAATAAGCAGGAAGAAAGATCAGTTACTGATCATTTGAAGGGTAGGTCGCGCATCAGCGGCAATCGCTACCATTCGTAGTCGACGATACCAGTATATCTTTGTTCCCGGCCCTCTCGGAATAGGAAATCGGATGGCTTGACAATAGGGTTAACCCCGATTATGTGAAAATTGGAGCGCTGGATTCGGGTATAAGTTCGGCATAATCGTGCCTCTTTTATTCGGGCGCAATTAATCTCTCCGTTCAATGTTGTATTTGGAATTAGACCATGACCAATGAAAACGACTTTTTGACCGCGCTAGAAGTCCCAGACCTCAAAGGGGTGTTTCATCTTGCTTGCACTGCAAAGCGCGCCACTCTTCATAGTCAGCAGAAGAGGGCTTTTAATTTGGCATATGCTCTTCAGAAGGAGCAGGGTGATCTGGTTAAGAAGGGTACGAAAGTTGCGATTGTAGGAGCTGGTGCTGCTGGACTAACTGCTGCTACCGCTTTTGTCAAGCTTGGATGCGAGGTTCACATCTTTGAAAAGTCAGATGTCGTTTTACCGCTTCAGCGAGGCTGCCTGACACGTCACTTACACCCGAACATCTATGATTGGCCCAATCCTGCTTCGAAGTATCCGGTAACCCATTTGCCATACATGAACTGGTCAGCAGCGAACTCTGACATGGTGGCAAAGCGACTACTCGACCAGTGGCAACTATTTACACATGAGAACAAGGAACTTTTAAGAGAACATCTTCTGGAGAAGGTAGAAGAGTTGAACTTTGACGAATCTACAAAAGTCTGGAAGTTGAAGACTTCGAGAGACTCAGCCCAGAGCATTGACTTTCGCCTGGTTATCATTGCCGCAGGGTTTGGGATTGAGAATTTGAAAGACGATCCCACTTTCACTCCTTCCTACTGGAGAAACGATGATTTGGCACAGCATCCCTTCGATTTCGTAGAAAAATCCAGAACGCTAATCGTTGGTAGTGGCGATGGGGCGCTAATTGACGCGATGCGTATGACCATGCAGGATTTCGATCATCAAAGTTTCTCTGATTGGCTTGTATCGGGACCTGCTGAACCCTTCTGGAAACAAGCTGAAGATCTGGGTGGCGACGATGAAATCAATTGGAAAGATTGGTATGAGAAATTTACACCAACTGGTGCAATAACTGAGCATATCGACTCGGTTGCAAGGCACGATACAGAAGTGTACCTTTCTGTGCGATCAAGTTTTCCAAGTAATAAGGCTTGCAAGCTAAACAACTTTGTTGCGGCTAGCCTTAGTAAGCACGGTACTCTCAAAATACTAAGACGAGAATTCAAAACAGCTACTCCAGAGAAAAAGGGCGGATTTTGGGTGGATTTTTCCGATAAGGAAAAAGGAGAACACTTTGATCGTGTAATTGTTAGGAAGGGTCCGGATAGTGCTATCAACGAGCTTAAACCCGAACAGATTGCGTCTGGTATCAACAAGCTCTGGACTGATGAGAGAAAGAGTAGTGATACCACTTTCAATACCATTGATAAGTTCTGGCAGTTTGACGAGTTTATGAATCACAATAACGAGAAGGAATTCAGGGTCGTATTTGCTTTGGTTGACTCGCTGGAGGATAAGCTTCAGAAGCATGCGCAGGATCGTTTCTCATTGAATCTAAAACTGGGTGGCGGAAAAGTACCGCTGTCAAAAGAAAAGTACGTCGAGCTGGTTTTGGACACGGTTCGATATGACTCCAAAAAATACCTTTTCCTTATTTCTAACAGCAAGGAATTTATCTTTCAGTTTTTGGAGGGAGATGAGCATCCATATTTCGAATTCAGGTTCTACTGGCTCAGAAAGCCTGCTCCCGATTTTCGTCCTGAATTAGACGATGGCGCCAACGTCGTTTTTATAACCGATACTAAAACAGAGTATTACTCGGTCTATCAAAAACAATGGAAGAATGAGCTGAGATCGGTGCATCGAATTTTGGATATATCCATGCTGACTCAGATTATGACGAACCAGTTGCCGCTAACCCGCATCCATTTTTTATCGTGGTTTCTGTGTCAATCGGATGAACACATAAAGAATCACTTTCGCTGAGAATGTTCCAGCAGGTTGAGTTGTTCTGAAAGTGTCAGAATTTTGGCACCCCGTCGAGATGTTGACGGGGTGCAGAAATCGTTGACCGTTATAACCACAAATAGCTATGCGTCTCTCGCATGCTGCTCAATCCGTTTGAGCTGACGATAATATGGTCAATTACTTTTACTCCCAACAAATCACCTGCTTTGATTAGCGTTTCCGTAGTTTCGAGATCTTCGCTGCTCGGCGTCAATGATCCGCCGGGGTGATTGTGAGCGACAATAATTGCGTGAGAATTGGCGAGCAAAGCGCACTTGAACACCTCGCGTGGATGCACTAAGGAAGCCGATAGACTGCCATGAGAAACAATTTGATAATTACCGACTTCATTGCGGGCTGTGAGATGGAAGCAGACGAAATGCTCTTCTGAGTAATGTCGAAGAGGTTCAACAAATTTTTCTACATCATTCGGGCAGTTGATTGGCAGTGGGTTTCCGCCGGGCTCCTTAATGAGTGCCAAGCGCATTTCAGGAACGATGTATTTTAGATGTTTCTTCAAGTTTCTGCTATTCATAACTTTACCTCCAGATCTGCTGCGGCCTACGCCTACGCGAATCGGGGCACGGGGGCGGCTCTGCGGGTCAAGCGGCAAGAAGTCGGTGGCTGGTACGTGTTAAACACAAACGCTTGATGCGCGGTGGCGCCGCCCCCGTATGATGGAGCGATTATAGGAAGGCTATTAATCCGAAGGCTATGGTTAGTGTTTTCTGCGGGGCAATAATCCACAGCTCTCGTTGAAGCCATTGACGCGCTCATTACTTTGGCGTAGTTACTTGGCGTCTTTCTCGTCGGTCGGACCTGGTCTTCGGCGCTTGCGGCCTGTTCCACTAACAAGTTTTGCTTGTTTTAGTCCTTGGTATGTAAGTTCATATGCAATGCCAGTGCCTCGCCTTCGAGCAAGTCCAGTGTCCAGAAGTTGCACCATGGCCTCAACGTACAGAGCACGCTCATCTTGGCTTGTGCAGTAGTGTTCACCGACTAAGCTAACCACATCCCAACCATTTCTCTCACCAAAAACGATCATGTTACCTGCATGTCCTTCAAGAGCGCCAAGTAGAATGTCTTGTTGCGCGGCTAGTACCTCTTCGCACTCTTCGCGTGTTGCTTGTACGCTTCGCGTTTCCAGATCATTAGCAGCTTCGTATTCGGCTGTTTCTTTCCAGCCTTTTAGCACCGTTACAGTGTATTTCGATTCGTCATCATCAACCAGTTTTCCACACACCTGACAGCACCAAATTGCATTTTCTATAGAACTCCTAACGGCTGAAGGCATAGAAGAATCGAATCTTGCGCCTCCTGGTGAGGCAGCGGTAATGTGCGCGGCCACACCTATGTTAACGGTACCATCGGTTGATTCCGAAGACGGACCGGAGGTCACTCGTCGGCATTTCGGATTGGAGCATTTGAAACCGACACGTCGAGCCAAACTCTCTTTTATAGATTTTGAGAAATCGTCAACCCTAGGCATTGTGAGTTGTCCAGCCGAATACAGTTAAACCATACACCCGAAGTGCCCTCACATCTCGAGGAAAAATTGTGGATTGACTTGAACGTGTTCCACTATCTCTGTCTCAGTCATGACACCCAGTCGAAGTTTCTTGAGCAAATCGCACAATTCATCTCCATCTATTAACTCCACCGGTGGTGCGCCATCTCTCGTTGCTTCGCGTATGGCATCTGGAGTGAATCGACCGCTTGTTACCATGAGCCCCTTGTCTGAGCGCCCTACCATTGCTCCGCGAAAATCACGGATAGCGCCAGCACCAACTGTGCCCTTGTACCGTTTGCATTGAAAGACAACCTGGAATGATATCAAACCGACTCGTAATACTCCGGTTCCGTCGATTCCTCCATCTCCAGATCTACCAGTTACTTCGACTTTCACAAACTCGGATTCCCTCAGAAGACGCTGTGCCAATCGCTCAAACGCATCCGCTGGCATGTTCTGAATCGCATCCAATAATTCAATTCTCCAAGAAGATTTCGGCTCCTCGGGTAATTGAGTTTCTTCTATACTTTGCAGGTCGCTTGGCGGAGTGGCCTTATTTGTTGCGCGTCGGACTTCAGCTGGAATTCGCTTCACGTCGTCTTCTGAGACTGTTCGTCCCTTAGAAGTCAAAGTCCAGATTCTGCGATTCGTACACTCAAGAACTCCTGCCTTTTTGAGATACCACCTGGTCCATTCACTTCTGTAGTTAAGCTCGTTTTTGGGCGAGCCTTCGCGTCGATAATTCTGAGCTTCGTCAGACAGCCCTTCAATCTCCACGATTTTCGTGATTAGCTCGTCCACTGTTGCTGATCCACCGAGTTCTTTCAGCGCCCGAATTGTCGGCCACATAAGTTGATCGAATTTTGGCAAGTCAGGCGGTGCTTTTGTGGGCGCGGCCTTGGTTGTACTTCTTGCCATCGCACTTGACCTCGAATCTTGGACTGATCAATGGTACTGCCAGATGTCATATCGTACTAGTTGAAGTGCCCAAATGTGAAGGCAAGAAAAAGGGCAGGAACGAAGTTCCTGCCCTCAAGGCTAGTTCTTTATAGTTGTAAGTCGACTCTTTCTAGTCGCAGTCGAACTTGACTCAGCTTGCGCTTCGGACGAACTTGGCTTGCGCCCGCAGAGGTGGAAGCTCGTGAGCTTGATGATAGGCTTCGTCACTTCGACTTTTGTGCCACTCACTTCTTTGTTGAATGTAGATAAAGCAAGTCTTCCGTGGACGACAACTTCACGGCCTTTGGTGATGGTCTTTAGAACGCGTTCACCAAGCCCATTCCAAGCATCAACGTCTAACCAGAGTGTTCTGCTTTCATCGGAATTGGCTGAAAACTCTTTCACCGCGATAGAGAATTTGACTACCTTGTTGCCGGTATCTTCAAATGCGATGGTGTGCGGATTTTGACCGACGTACCCTATCACCGTAATGGTATTGTTCATGGTGGCACCTCCAGTGCGTGTTAGTGCTGCTCAAAAGACACGGCTTTCAGATGCCCAATGGACGCGCTTGCGCGCCCTGCTAAGGGCCTGCCATTGGAGAGCAGCTGGAAGTTGTGTCAATGTTCGCACGTCAAGACATGCACGGCGGTGACCTTCGGGCAATTCTTCGGGGAAATTCAGACGGTAAGAAATGCACGTGTCAAATTAGCTCCTTGGCACCCCAAATCGGGCTTTGTAGTTTGGAAGGCACTTGCATTCTCTGGCTCTATCCTCGCCAATAAGAGCGATCACCTCTTCTGCGCGTTCCGGTGGGATACGCATTCGTCCATCGCGAAGAGCCAGGTACAACGCTTCAGTTGCGTCTGCTTCACCGAGTTCGGCAAGTACTGCTGAGTGTCGAAACAGGTCTAAAGACCAGACAGGGTCTGCTTTTAAATGGGCGGCTGCTTGTGTGCGACCTTTCTGGTCATCGATGACCGCCAAAAATTTGCGTTTGGCGGCAATGGCTATGGTTGCGGCTTCTCCGTCGCCTATATCCGATATGAGCTCTCCAAACAGTTCATATTCTTCGTCGGTGAAATCGGTGATCGTCACTATTTCTCGCTCCACAAGCCGCTCTATGAATGCCTGGTCACCACTTGAAAGACTAGTCGCTCTATTGAGCTCGCCTTCGACGGCTCGCGCGACGATGATCTCGTTGGGAATAACCGACAAGATCTGCTCACCATGCTTGCAGGCGCGAAGGCCTATGAAGCCGCTAGCATCAACAATTTTTGGAGGCAATGCACTACTTTCGAAGCTTGAGCTGCTCATCGCTACCTTCTTCCTCAAGCTCGATATCGTCAATTATTTCGCGCAGCTCGACTCGACCTATCTTCAACAATTCAGCTAGCTGACCTTCTGACATGAGTTCGTGCTTCCATGCGGAATGCGCCATTAAACTCATGCGATGCGAAAGGGGGCGGTCGGCGTCAGTTTTGGCTGGATCAAAGCGATGCCAATGCTCTCCGAGAATCTCTTTTGCTTGAACATCAGTGATGCCACCGTTGTCTTTGAACCAATTCCAGGTGTCCTGCGGAACCAAGCCCAATTCTTCTAGCCGACGGACACAAGCCTCGCGGGATACGCTGTATTGATTGGCAAGGAGAACCACAACGCGGCGCGTCGGTTTCTGGGTGGCAGAAACCTCTTTCCAGCGTTTGAAGCTTTCTGCAAAGCAGCCGGCCGGAGTCAGAAACGCCCGGGCAAAAAAGTTGGCATAACGCTCTTCGCGAGACTGGAATCTTTCATTGGTTTCAAGCACTTCCGGGTTGCGGCGCGTGCCGATAAAGTGACCGAGTTCGTGACAAGCGGAATAGACTCGTCTTTCCAGAAGATGATTGGCGTTAAGAAAGATGCAGGCGCCGACTGCATCGTCGTAGGTAAACAGACCTGCTACTTTGGACTTGGAAGAAAGCTTGCGCTGGTAGAGTCTGATGCCCAGGCGCTCTTGGATGATCGAAAAAATATCGATTATCGGTCCTTGTATACCGAGAAAGGTGCGAAGTTCTTGCGCATGCTTTTCAGCTAACTCAGCAACATCACCAACGTTGATACCCTTTTCAGGTGGGTAGTTTCGTCGTTGTGCTATGCCGAGTATGTTTTCAAGCTCCACATCGGCTTTGATCAGACTGTTGAATAGCTCGACAGCCTCTGCGGTATCAGTATCCTCGGCTTCTTTTAGTTTGCGAAAGCGCGGTAAAAGATCGGTATGAACTGCCTCTCGGCGCATGAGTGCGTTGACAGAAGTGCGATAGAGGTTCGCGAGCTTTTGCAGCTCCTGGATGCGCACGCGACGCACCCCTTGCTCAATCGAAATCAGGGTCGGACGTGACACCTCAATGAACTGCGCCGCTTCGTCTTGCGTTAAGCGCGCAGCATCTCGCGCCAGTTTTAACCGCCTTCCTATCTCTTGCGCACTGAGCTCATTCAAATCGACCATCAGTTGCCTCCGTCCATCCACTTAAGCAAGAAGCTCTTGCCTTCTTGAGCTGAAAGAAACGACTGCCATTCCTGCGCATGGGCAGACAACAGCTTCCTCAAGTTTTTGAGAGTGGCTTCCGGCGTAGAATTGGTAGCTTCAGCAATCTCCAGAGCGTACACAAAAAGGTCTTCATCGGAAGACGCCGCCATATCAGCAAACTTTTGAAAGTGTCTGAAGCCAGCGCTGCCATGGTCGATCATGCTCTTTCGATCACCTTCGTCCTTGATTGCCACCATGGCCTCGTTAACGTCTGCCGCCGCCAAGTCTTCAATGACATAGGTGCCAGCCGGTTCTACGATACCTGCCGTATGCAAGCTAAGCCGTCTCAATAAACATGCTGCACACAGACCGCATTGCCGTTGTCTGCCGATATTGACTACACGACGAGTTTGCCAGCAAGATCTCGTTGCAATCAAATGGTCCGGACGTTTTTCTTGGAGCTTGAGAAATTCAAGCAAAGTCTGTCCTTTCGTCGACCACAGACGCGGCTGCTCGAAGTGGACTTGGTGTTGAAGCACCGCTTTGATGAACTCTTCCATCTTCCTGAAAAATGGCGGATAGTTTCGGTAGTCTGCATGGATGCCGTACAAAGACAGGATCGCTGGACCAATGGCTCCTTGCCCGCTTTCTGGAACAACGATACGCGACACGCCGCGAATGTGAGCGGCAATTGCCGTCAGCGTAGCGAATTGGAACGACCGTGAGCGAAAGCTGCTCTCATTTTTGGAATCGATCTTCACCTTGAATGGAATTTGAGTGAAGAAACTGTCGCCGTTTTGTGCCTTATTGCGCTTCTTTGCTACACGGATGCACAGCGCTTCGTTTTTGTCGCCGCTCAGGGCGCTTACAGCACGAGAGTCGAGCCCTTCGCTGTAGGCGATCGCAAAGGTTTTTAAATCGTCGAAATAAAGTTTCAACTGAAACTGGCATGGCATGAGGTTCTTTGCTTGAACGAATTCAATATTCCAAGTGTCACCCGTCAAGTATTTCAGCACTCGCTCGAGACTGCTTTTCACCTCTGGTGCTTGCCAGGTCTCAAGCTTGATAACGGGCACCGTGACAAACAAGTTGCGATACCATGACTGAGGACGTTTCCATCTGCGATCTGCAAATTCGATAGCGGCGCACAAAACCAGCAGATCGTAATGCACTGGCTGGCACCCGCCTTCAGCAAGAGCATCGAGTATTTCCTTATCGAAAATAATCTGCTTATCGACTGCCGCAAAGGCCGTTGCTTTGGCTTGAGGCTTCTGACCTCGCTCTACGACACAAAGATGTTGTTTTTTTCCTAATAAGTTCATTAACCTGGCCCATCGTCATTTCCGGTTTTCTTCGCAATCGCGCATGCCTTAGAAAGGCTCTTACTCCCGAAAAAACCGTCATGAATCTTGTTGTAATCAACACCCGCAAACGCTTCATTGTGGCGTTCTATAGCCACTGGATATTTCTCGCGCTTCAGATCTCCACGGTCTCGGGCAGTTATGCAGTGCTCGACCATGCGATTCTGGATACGAGAAGCTTCAGTCTTCACCCATTTGTCGAAACCGAGTTTCCACGCGGTTTCTAAGGATGAATTGACGAGATATCCACTGAAGATCCTGTGCAGGCTATCTGACTGGGGAGTTGTTGGATGCTTTTCGAATATGGCATCAACAGTGACTCTTGGCATGAGGTTCTGCTGAAGTCTCTTTACATACGTGTCGAGTTCAATAACTAGCGCTTTGGTCTCTTTGGTACAGAGATCCCTGAGTATCGCACTTTGTGCGCGCTCAGTTCGCTCGTTTGAGCTTTTCGCATCGCTTACCAGGTCATCGCCGTATTTCTTCCAGCGGTCAGGCAGCTTGGTGTTTTTAAATGGTCCGTCCGTCATAACAATCTCCGATGTCGGCTATCAACAAGCATAACCTGACAAAGTTGGATTTGTCTACTAATTTTCTGACATTTCCTGAATGGCTTTCAGGGTAAGGGTTTTCGGTTGCGAACTTGGATCTGTTTTGAGACTTGGCGGGCGAATACTACTTTCTGCGCCATGTTAACGCTGCCGAGATGGAACCAAGAACATCGAGCATCGCATGAAATGGCGCGACCATCGAGTTATTTTTTCCAAATCGAGCACCCGCAATGGTGAGCCCTATGTCGATTGGATATGTCTCCGGCAAGGCCAGTCAAAGGCATTGCTGCCAGGCTTGCGCTCAGCAAGCCTGGCAGCAATAAGGCGAGCTTAGTCGGCGTATGGGGAGAGTACTTCGCCATTAGCCGTTATCTCGGGACCCCTAAAGGCCATCGGCAGCTTCTCTCGCTTAAAGACGATATCGAGTTTGAAATCGCTCCTCTCACCGTGATTGACTTTGTCTTCAGGGGTTTCGCCCGAACACCAGCCCGACGCTTCAACCAAGATCCCATCTTCGTGCGCACTCGCTTTGACCTTGTCGTAATAGTCTTCGCGGAACCAGGCGTTAGTCTCCGCCATTAAATGCGATAGCTCGTCATCAAGGCTTACCTGTGTTCGCAGGAACTCTGTTTCCATAATGTATTCGAATTCCTCTTCTGTTCTGGCAAGCCACAGCGTGCCATTGAACGCCTTGAGGGACTTCAGGTGAGCAGTGATTTCAGTAGCCAACACGCGCTCGTCTGGAAGTTGAGACGCGCTAGCGACAGCCTCAATTCGAGCTTCGATGCATTCGAGATCGGGCAACAAGAATCGTGCTGATTTCAAAGACTGAGCAGGATCACAGTGGCTCGCTAAGAACGCCGCATGGCTCTTGAAACCAAGAAAAGATGCGGCAATTTCTCTGGCGTGGCTGGCGCCAAGCCCATATTGGTTGCGTAAAAAAGTTGCGATTTCTTTGGAAATATCCATTAGCGGAATACCTCAAACGTAGAGGTGGCGTACAAAACGGGCAGTTACGACGTTTAACTCTGCCCATTACCCATGCCACCTGTAACAGGTATTCATTGGACTAATGAACATTGGACTTGTCAGCCTTTTAGGTCGCCGTTAGCCTGGGCGCATGACTCCTAGCATCAATTATACTTCAGTGGGCGAAGAAAGCATAAAAATTGTGAACGGCGTAACCAATGAAGTTTTTCGGATTTTCATCGAGTACAGATCAGTTAGTAAAAAAGTTGAAAGAGTCAGGAATCTTCGCGGCTGATTTTCCGCAGCGCAAGTGTCTGACTCATGCTGAGTGGGCAGTTGCCACCGAACTTCAGCGCAATGAACTGAGTAAGCCGAAGCTAGCAGCGATCCAGAAAGCAAAGAACTTTCGTGAAATCGAAGCCGTTGTAAAAGAGCTGGCTGACCCGAAACACGCTTCTGCTGTACCGGTTCTCGCACAGCTCTGGAGGAGTTGCGCATTGGAGCCGGTGTGGGTGGCTGTGGGTCATTCGCTTCGTCGAATTGGCACCGCGGACGCACGAGCTGTCCTGGTCGAACAGATTGAAACGTCGGATCATTTGTCACTGTACCTTGGAGCTAGAGCGTTGTTCGACGAAAATCCTTCCACGGCCTTCGAGAGATGCGCTGTTTATTTTTCAAGCGAACGCCTCTCACAGCCCGGAGGTGATGTGATACCAAATGAGATACTACGAACGTTCGCGCCGGGATCGTTTAGTGCAAAAGGGCCGGAGTGGATGGAGCCGCGAGCGCCTGGATGGCTAAGAGAAGATCGGCGCTGGCTGAACCTGTGCGTGTCGCTGCGAAAGAGTGAGCAACTTGGAGACACTGCCCGCGACGTCCTGCGTTATGCTGATACTGAAACTGTAGAAAACGCGCTGAAAGAGGCGCGCGAGCACGAGGCGCCCTGCCTTATTAATGTGTCAACAGCAGGAAGCGGAGACTTGCTGGCACGATATCAAAAAGGTCAGTTAGAAGAAGTTTGGAAGGAACTTCGAGCGCATGAGGCTGTTGGCGGCGATCTCTTAGAAGAAGCTCGGGCTGTGGCAAATGAGACAATGAAGCGAGTCGCCTACAATGCGGATCTTCTTGCCCAGCGACTTGAAGCCCGCGGCTGGATCGCTCTCCATGGTTCGCTACGAACTGTCCCTCAAGCCGAAGATGCGCCTGTGATAGAGCGGATCGAGGAGTTTACTGGAGCGATGCTTCCCGTCAGTTTTCGCTCTTTCTGGGAAATTGTCGGTGGTATCAATTTTGTCTGGGATTACGACTGCGAGGAACAACTTCCGGAGCTCGGGGAAGACCTGGTTATGGAAGATCCGCTTTATATAGAGGCTCCTCGCAATATGGAATGGCAGTTAGAGGAGTGGGAAGATGCTCGAAGCGATTTGAATCCTGAACTCTGGGGACCTGTTTCGCTCGACCTAGCGCCTGACTATCTTCATAAAGCGAACATCAGCGGCGGCGCGGCCTATGCGATTCTTCTTCCGTTTAGAGGTGTCGATCCAATCTTTGCAAACGAAGAGCACAACCTTCCTTTCGTCGAGTACCTTCGCCTTTGCTTCAAGTGGGGCGGTTTTCCACGACTCGAACGATATCCGGAGCGAACACCAGCGACGCGAAAGTTTCTAGACGAAATGACAGAAGGCCTGCAACCATTCTAGGGATCTGACCAATCTGTCACTATATACGGTATTGTATATGGTGCGACGTGTCTGATTTTATGATCGTCCGCGGTTTTCTCCAAAGCAAAACCTCGGACAGGAAGAGGAGAGGCTCCTTGGCGGGTGTTACACGTCCCACACGGAAAGATGGAGAACAGTCCAGAAAGCCCCGTTAAGCCTGGAGAATGACCTCAAGAATGACCGTAAAAGCTGGAGAACGACCGAGGAAAGCCATCGGTTTCAAGACAAAGCTGCAAAAGCCAGCGACAATAGGGATATAGCGATTTTCTGTTTTTTTCGTTAGGGTAAGGCAAAGGGTAAGGCGACCCCTGAAGACTACCCCAATAAAAAATCGGCTCCTCTTTCAAGACCGCCGATTAATCATGGTTTTAATTGGTTGCGGGGGTAAGATTTGAACTTACGACCTTTGGGTTATGAGACCAACGGCAGTCCGAATTAGTCGATTAGCTATGTAATTCAATGAAGATTTTACTGCTACTGTTCCAGAACTTCCAGTCCGCCAAGAAATGGTCTCAGTGCCTTTGGAATATTCACAGAGCCATCTTTGTTCTGATGGTTTTCCAGAATGGCAATCAGAATTCTTGGTGACGCAATCGCTGTGTTATTCAACGTATGGAGAAAATGTTTTTTGCCTTCTTTGTCTTTGTACCTGATATTCAAACGTCGCGCCTGAAAGTCATGAAAGGTCGAGCACGAATGCGTTTCGCCATAGCGATTGCGGCTCGGCATCCACGTTTCGATATCATGCTTTCTGACCTGACCTAGCCCCATGTCGCCTGTGCAAACAGCAACGACTCTGTATGGAAGTTCAAGCGCCTGGACAATCTCCTCGGCGTTGATCAAGAGTGCATCGTGTTCAGCTCTTGAAACTTCTGGATCATTTGCACAGAAAACAATCTGTTCGACTTTTTGAAACTGATGAACTCTGTAAAAACCTTTTGTATCGCGACCGGCAGCACCAGCCTCTCTGCGAAAGCATGGTGAAATTCCTGCATAGCGAAGAGGTAAATCGGCCTCATCAAAAGTTTCGTTGATGTGAATCGAAACAGCTCCGACCTCTGATGTGCCCGTGAGATAAAGGTTGTCCTTCTCGAGATGGTATGCGCTCTCCTCGCCGAGTGGAAAATAACCGGTGCCGAACATCGCCGCCTCGTTTACCAGAAGAGGTGGAAGCACAGGCGTGAAGCCTTTCTTCACTACATGCGCAAGTGCGAATTGCAGAACGGCAATTTCGAGTAGAGCACCGATTCCCATCAGTGCATACGCACGCGAGCCAGCGATCTCGCGCGCGCCGTCGAGGTTTGTCATTTTATGAAGCGCTGCGAGTTCCAACTGATCTTTGAAATCGAAATCAAAAATTCTTGGTTTTCCAAATTTTTTGACTTCGACATTGTCCGTATCCGTTTCGCCTTCTGGAACATCCGGCGCTGGAAGTCCCGGCAACAGTGCCGTCAATTCTCGATAACTGTTTTCCAGTTCGAGCAGATTTGCTTCTTCTGTTTTCAGCTTCTCACCAATAGCTCGCCCTCGTTCAATATTTTCTGTTCGATCTTTTCCTGCGGCGACTAGCGCTGTGATCTTGTTTCTGTCACGGCGAAGGTCTTCCACCAATTTTGTCGCGTTTCTGCGCGCCTCTGCGACTGAAAGCAAACGGTCAAAATCGAGTGGAATTCGTTTGGTGCGAATTGCTCTGCGATATTCGAGCTGCTGTTTTTTTACTTCTTCAAAATCGATCATAGTTCCTCCATGAAATTGCGAGGCGCCACAAACGAAAAAAGCCTCGCTAGTTGAAAGCGGGCCTCTAGATTGTTCAAGTCATCAAAATTTATATGAACAAACTTCCCGCGTCCTATTGGGACGAGGAAGAGGAGCCGAACTGTGCTTGTGTGTTCATGTCTTCAGTATGGGTATCTGATTCCAATTTGTCAACGGAACGTGAAGTTGAAAAACCGTTTCCAGTCGACATATCTTCCAAGAACAACGAGCCGACTATGGACAGCAAACAGTCGACGCTTTCGCTGTACATCTAAGCGTGGAATATGAACGATCATTCGAGCGAGCTGCATTGGTTAGGATGTTCAATTTGCTGAGCTTAACCCGACGGAGAGATTGTCGCGGACTGTTCTGAAAACCTTGAAAGTCATGTTCAGACGGGCGCTGGAAGCTTATAGACGGTGGAATCGCTAGTTATGCATGGAGCATTTCGGTAGAATGTGCGAGTGAGCGACATTCCTGAAGAATTACTCGAACGGTACGAAATCCTGTCCCAGATTGGTTCAGGAGGCAGTGGAACTGTTCTAAAAGCCAGAGATCGGGTGCTTAAACGATTTCTGGCAATTAAGATTCTCAAGTCTGATCGAAGTCTGCCGTTGTCTCACTATGCTCGTTTGCAGCGCGAGGCAAAAACAATTTGTCGATTGAAACATCCAAGCATCATTGATGTTTACGATTTTATCGTCACAAAAGACGAGAAGCCCGTGATGCTGATGGAGTATGTTGACGGAAGGTCACTCGATCAGATTGTCAAAGACGAAGGGCCGCTCGATATTCCGAAAGCTGTTCGCGTGGTAGTGGAGATTTGTGGCGCCATGGAATACGCGCACAGAGAGGGCATTTTGCATCGCGATTTAACTCCGCGCAACGTGATCGTTAGTGAGAATCTCGACCATGAAAATCCGCAGCAGCAGAGCAGTCTCAGAGTAATGATTCTCGACTTTGGCATTGCTAAAGTTCAAGATTTGCAGGATAAAACGATCAGCAATGCCGGTTGCTTTGAGGGCACCGCGACGGTGGCTAGCCCCGAGCAGGCGCGTGGACAGGAGTGCGACGGACGCAGTGATATCTATTCGCTGGGCTGCACAATGTACAAAATTTTGACTGGAAAGTATCCGCTTGAAGGTGACTCGATGCTGACCACCTTGCACAGGCAAATCAACGAAGATGCACCATCTCTTTCTTTCGGTAACCCGAGCGTTGCGTATCCTGCGAAGCTGGAAGAGATAGTCGGAAAGACCCTTCAGAAGTCACCTGCCAATCGTTTCCAGAGCATGAGCGAACTCGAATCAGAGCTGGAATCCTTTCTGCATGAACTAGAAGCTACTGCCCTGGCAAAATCAGTTGAGCGTCATGACGCGAGCCCGACTGCGCCCAAGCAAAAGAGATTTAAAGCACTGGCTTTGGTGGCAGTTTTCTTACTCCTGATTGCTGGTGCCGCGTTGATTGCAAATCAGCCGGTATCTCGCGATGCCCCACAAGGAAGGCTGGTAAAGCCGGTCTACGCGACGCTGAAACGGAAAAACCGGGTTAATTGGATGATCGTGAAAGGACGGTTGAATCAGGAATGTTTCGACGTGCTCCGGAAACATCCGGATGTTAAACGAGTTCAGATTTCTGCCGGCACCATTGTTTCAAAATACAATTTGAAGAAATTGATGTCCTTCAATCCCGTTTTTGTTGATTTGCGGGACAACAAAATTGACGATAATTTTCTCAAAATTATTTCTGGCTGCGGCACTATTAGAACTCTCGTGCTTTCCCGCTGCCAGGGCATCTCGGATAATGGATTAAAACATCTCTTGCGTTTACAGCAATTGGAAATCTTGACGTTGGATGGTACCGGGATTGGTGACAGTGGTGTGAAGACAATATGCAAGCTGAATAAGAAATTGCGATTGCTCTACCTATCAGATACGAATCGAATCACCGACGCGTCTGTTAAAGATCTAATGAATCTTCGATTGATACAGGTGCTTGAAGTCGGACACACCAAAATCACGTCGACGGGAGTCAGGCAATTATTTCAATTGCCTGCCCTTGTGTCGCTCAATGTGGCTGGTTTAAATCTGACAGATGATGACATTCCAGACAATCTAAACGACAACTACTTGTTTCTTTTGCTGATGGACAATCCGAAATTGACAGACCGGGTACTTGAGCGTTTCAGGCGTTTGAATCTTTCTCTTCTCGACGTTACCGCTTGTCCTCGCATCTCGAAATCGGCACTCGCTCAGTACGAAGCGGAGCATCCGGACAAAGAATCGATCTTAATTCACTCTGGCGTTTCTCAATTGTCTACCGATCCGGAGCAATATTTCGATCCGTCTTTCTATGACGAGAGTGAATACGATCCGACGAAAATGAAGAAAATTATTGTTGAGTCGCAGTATGCTGCGATGATGGGTGACTAGTGTTAGATTCGGATTGGGACGGTTTACTTGTGCTGGGGAGAACGCTTGCCCCCGGTATGTCTTAGTAAAAGTATTGCTTGAGGTTGCCAGTTCAATTTATGTACCTCCTTCTTGTACTTCGGTCCGATGTCTCCAGTCACAGAAGTCTGCGACGGGACTCAATTTCAATACTGGTTAGATGTGCAAGAAAGTGTCTTGTCCGTGTAATTCGAAAAATCCTTAAGATGAAGTTTCGACGTTATCGTCTCCGGGTATGAATTGTTGTCGCGGCTATAAGGGTTCTTCCTTCTCAAATCTGAACCTAGAGTCCTTGCTTCCCGCGGCGCTCATTCGGCTATGATAGGCGCGATATGTCTGCAACACAAACCTCGACGATGCATGCGGTTAATGTGCGGCAACTGCTGCTTCGCCGCAAGCGGAAGGTTTTGCTCGAAGCGACGTCGGGCAACCCTGTAGATGAGGGTGAGCTCGCTGCGTTTCTTCAGAACCTCGATTCCCTGGGTTATGGCGTCTCCTTGCCGTTGCTGGAGATTTGCGCGAAGCTGTCCCTCAAAGAGTTGGAAGATCTACACGACTGGCTGATGCCGACGTTGCAAGCTGCGCGCGGCGACAAGCCGTATCGTCCGATGTATCCTAACTTCCCTCGGGAAGTTGTGGAGATGAGCAAGGCGCGGCTCTACTTGAATGCGCTCAGGCATTACTGGACAAGCGGTAAGTTCCTTCCGGAGGATTCGCGCAAGAAGGACCGCGAGCCATTAGATGAGCGCGGTCATTTGCTCACACTTGATGTTGGTACCGCCGATGATGTCCGAATGGTTTTCAAAAATCTGCTATCGGCCAACACGTCCATCTCGAAGGAAGACAAAGATGACCTGCGAATCTTGACAGATTATTACCAAAGAGACGTATTTGCTTTGGTACCAGAATCGATACCAAATCGCGAAAACAAAGCATTTTTCATCGGACTTATTTTGGCGTTTGGGGAACAAGGCAATTCTCTGGCGAAGCGTCTTTGCAGCACGGCGACGGACGTGTTGCGCGTAGCTGTTGCGATCAGCGATGGCGATGTTTCTCTTGCAGAAGCATGCAAATTTCGTCGAATGCAACGTTCCGAAAGGCGCGCTTTGCTAGATATTTTGGAGAGCCAGAATAACATAACTGAAGACATGCTGCGGTGGAAAGAACGCTGGAAACGTCTCGGCGAGCGATTGCATCCCTTTGAATACGCCGACAGGTTTAAGCAATGCGGAAGCGCCTTTTCCGTGCTGCGCAATAATGAGAAATTCGAGAAATTCAACACCAAGATAGAGCTAGTTTTGGAACAGCGAAAGGTCGGCGATGCTATCGACTTGTTGAGAGAAAGGCCTGGCGACTTCGCGCGGCGATTGGATCATCTGCTGCGGTTAGATTGCGACAAGCAAGAGGAGGCTGCAATAGAATTCGCGCAGATAGCAGCGAAGGTTTCAACGCCCGTGTTAGTGCAACTAATGAACCACTTCGAGCATCGTCCTGGCGATGGTACTCTGCGTGTCTTCCTTCCGAAAGGGGAGATGGGCAAAGCCCAAATCAAAGAGAACACGCTTCCGCCAATCGAGGACACTGCCAGCGGTATCGTCGTCTCCACCTGCCGAGATGCGCTGATTACCAGATTCGCCAAATTACCTTCTCTAGGGAAATGCTTTTTGGATCCCGGCTTGCGCAATTTCACCGTCCCCGGCTCGCAGCGTTCTGCAGCGAAAAGTCTGCGCACCATTGCACGCGGCAGTCGTCTGGCTCTGCCGTCTGGAGACACGTTGCGCTTTTTCATCTGGTGGATGAATGGCGGCAGCCGAACTGATCTTGATCTATCCGCGGCTCTGTTCAGAGAAGACTTTAGTCATGCGGATACCGTCGCCTACTACAACTTAAAGAACTACGGCGGACACCACAGCGGCGACATCGTTGACGCGCCCGAAGGCGCAAGCGAGTTCATCGATATATCTATCGCTCGCTGCCGCGAATTCGACGTGCGCTACATCATGATGTGCGTGAACAGTTTTACAAACCAACCATATTGCGATTTGCCCGAGTGTTTCGCTGGCTGGATGGCGCGCGAGAAAGCGAGCTCGGGCGAGATTTATGAACCGCGCACCGTGTTTGACCGAGTTGATTTAGCTGCGAATACACGCATTGCTTTGCCGGCAATGTTTGACTTGCAAAAGAGCGAAGTCATTTGGTTGGACTTGTCGTTGCAAAAACAACCGGAATGGAACAACGTCGCTACAAATTTGTCCAACATCCAGTTGATGCTAAAAGCATTCGCAGAACGCAGTTGGCCGAGCTTGTATGATCTTCTTGAGCTGCATGTGACTGCACGCGGCAAACTAGTTAAGGACGAGGACGCGGCGGATACGATATTTTCTGTAGCGAATGAAACGCCATTTCACATCGACCGAATTGCCAGCGAATTTCTGAGCGACTGATTGACATGGATTATTTGCACAGAAAACAATCTGTTCGACTTTTTGAAACTGATGAACTCTGTAAAAACCTTTTGTGTCGCGACCGGCAGCACCACTCTGAGAAGCATGGTGAAATTCCTGCATAGCGAAGAGGCAAATCGGCGTCATCAAAAGTTTCATTGATGTGAATCGAAACATCCGATGTGCCCGTAAGATAAGGCGCTGCGCTTTCCGATGAGGAAGTCGAGGCACTGTTGTCGCTTAAAAGCGAAAGCCGCAAGCCGAAATATTTGGTTCGAATAAATTTCTGTCCATTGCCGTCAGAACGTCCGCTTTTAAGCCGCCGCCAAAACATAAGCTCCTATTATTTTCAAGCGCTCAGTATTTGGCGTAGTTCGTTCGACTGACTGTATTGCTCGTGGTTTTGATCGTGCCACCATTTGAGATTAATGGATGTTTGTCGCCAAAGCAGAACTTCAAAATCGCAACTGCTTTTTCTCTTTGAACAGAAGCCTCTGTCGATCGTCCCTTCTGCTGGCTGAGCTTGGCGGCAACTAAATACGCCTCTGCGATGTGTGGATGATTTGGTTGCAGCAACTTTTCGCGCAAGGCAATGCACTCGTTCAAAACCGCTTCCGCATTATCGTAGTCTCCCGAATGAATCTTCATCTCGGCGCGATGAAATTGAACTGTAGCTCTAGCGACTTGCATCGCTTTCTCGGTTGAGCCTTCTAACATTTTTAGCGCTTCATCAATCAATCTCTCGGCTGCGCGATAGTCTTTTTGCATCGTATATGTTGACGCAAGATTGGCCATCGTTATTGCAAGCTCCTCGGGGTGAGGCAATTTCACTGTCTGGCGAATCGCCATCGCTCGTTTTAGATCTGCTTTCGCGTCGTCGAGAGAGCCGAGTACGTTTTCAACGCGTCCTCTGAGATACAGTGCCCAGGCTAAGGCTAGCTGAGTGCCTGGATTATCTTTCGATGAATTCTTCAGAGAATCTTCTGCTAAAGTGATTGCTTCATTTGCATGCTTCAGCGCTTCATCGTAGTTACCCATGTCAAAGTAAATGCTTCCGAGGGATTGATTGCACAGTGATTCTAAATCGCTGCCCTGTTTATCGACGGTATCAACTAGTTGTTTCTCTTTTTCGCTGAGGTTTGCAACCGATACATCAGCTACGAGTATCCGCCGCTGTGCCATCACATCTAGTGCCTGCTTACTGAACGACAAAGCTTTATCGTACTGCAATCGCTCTTGAGCTACTTCCGCCTGAAGACCGCGTGCCATCGCCAATTCGTTTGACGTACTGAAACCACTAAAGATTGCTGCGTTGAAACTAGCCAACGCTTCTGCGAGCGCGAACGATCTTCGACGCGCCAGGAGTGCAACGCACGGCGCAATCAAGGAGACCAGTATCACAAGCAAAAGTCCACCACCAACCAACACTCCGACAGCAACAAGTTTGGTTGGAATTCCCGGGAGCTCAATATTCTCGAGCATGGTTAAGCCGGCCGCAGCGAGAGCAACGAGTACGAGAACGGAAATGGCGGTCTTCGTTTTAATTTTGTTGGAATTTGTTTTGGAGTCAGCGTTGCTCAAACTGGATTCTTTTTGCTGCTTGAGACCGGCTAGCGAAGATAGTCTTTCGCCCTCCAGATTGCTCTTCAATGATTGGTTTGTTTCGTTCTCTTTGCGAATTTTTCGCTGTTCGATAACTGCGAGAACTGCCATTAAAAGCGCCGCGAGAGACTCACACACTATGACCGTCAAGTTAAACCCTTTCTCAATGCATGAATCTTCGGGTTTATCAGGATTGTAGTAAACATTGAGTTCTTTGGCGCTCTTCAGCTCATCGATCACCTTCGCAGGATCTCGAGTCATCAGTCCACCAAACACTACTCGATCGGCAGTGTAGGTGCGTCCGTTGACTGTGTAGTTGTATTGGATATTAGCCTCGAGTTTGGTTTCACCCTTAACCTTCACCGTTTTTGTTTCAGCAATCGTCAACTTGCCTTTGACAGCCGGCCAATTTTTGCTCGCCTGTCCATTGGTGTAATCAAAGGCCGCCGTATAAATTAGATAAACGCAAATGCCAAGTCTCAAGAGTTGCACGAGCAGACCCAGATAGCTTGATGGTGACTTCATGCTGCACCTCTATACTTTTGATTTTTTTGGTAAACGCTGAACTCGGAATCGCGAAGGAGGGGCGCAGAATGCTGCGTTCGATTATCCGAATCGACTTCTTTTTCAAGGTTTTCCAATTCTAAGCCGTCCTCTTGGCAACGCCCGAAATACTAACAGATACTTTATTTTTGGAAATCGGGCTAAAGAAGTTGGCAACTTTTGCATTAGAGGCGTGGGGACGCGCGAGTTATTCCACTGATAGCACTTAGTCACCGACGTCTCGGTCATGAAGAGACTTCTCGCCTCGGCTGGTGACTTGTTTTTAGTGCGCTGCCGACCATGTGTTGCCAGTTTCTGCCCAGGTTGGGAATAATGGAATGACATCCAATCTAGAGAAAAACTATGACGATACTTGATTCGTTGATTGGTTCATGGACGGACAAAGACCTTCTAAATCGAATTGATGAATTGCCCAACTATACGAGCCTGGTAATTTACGGTTCCGGCTTTACTGATCAGGGCGCTGAGCTTCTGACGCGTTGTGCCAATTTGAAGGAGCTGCAGCTCGTAGGAACCAGTATGAGCGATGCTGGGCTTCGTTTAATTTCGCAATTGGAGCATCTGGACTGGCTTGTAATCGATAGAGCGTCAGTGACTGACAGTGGGATCAGTACGCTAAGCAATCTAAAAAAATTGAATGGTCTTCAACTCATCTCTACGCAAGCAAGCGATGAGGGATTTAAAACGTTGCGTTATTTGCCTGACCTGACATACCTTGAAGCGACTGACCATAGTCTGAGAAACAAGGAGCTGTCCCTGATTTCGCAGCTGCCGAATTTGTCTTCATTGCGGCTTGCCTCGACTACAACCGAAGACACGGATTTTCTTAGTCTTTCTGCTTGCCGCTCACTGAAAGTGCTCAGCTTTGACATGCCGTCGGTATCAGAGCGTGCAATCGAAGAGGTTAAGGAACAGCTGTTGAACTGCCAGTTTCAAGCTTCTCGATTCTTCCGACAGGAGGAAAAGATTACATTTCTTTCCGGCTATTGTTTCGATCTTTATGAATTGGAAGAGTACGAATTGGCTTGGGTAGCTGCTAATGATGTGCTCAAGTGGTTTCCATTCAATCCAGCTGTTCGTACTGCTCGTGCGTTCATCAACTTTCAGCGGGGCAATTATCCAGACTACAGGCAGGATCTAGAGAAGGCTCGGGAGCATGCCAGCGTCAATGCCGATCGTGAGCTGTTAAAGATGGCGGATGAACTTTTGTCGATTCGTTCAATGGAAGCCATTAAAGAAGCACTCCATGAGAAATTGCCGAGAGACTTGCTGTTAAAACGTATGCGATCCATTCAATCTGGCCAATCTCCGCAACTGAAGCACGAAGATGCTTACACCAAGATGCATCTTGAGCGATTCAGAAACGCCGTCGCCTGGTCTAACTCTGTGCACAGAAACGAAAATGAACGACTAATATATGAGCGAGAAAGAATGCTTGCAACGATGATCGAACGTGAATTGCGAGACCGTAGCATAATAGTTGGCGAACAAGAGAAGCGCAGAGAACGTGATGCTCAAGAACGGTTCAAACGTGGTCAGTATCGCCCGAAGCCGCCATGGGAACGAGAGTGAACGTGAGGGGATTTCTGCCCCGCGCAAACGGGCAACCGTTCCTATAGGTTCGCCGGCAAAGGCAGTAATTTAAGAAAACCTTGTCGAGTACTGAAACTGGCAACCATATGTGACTTCAAGTCGCCCTTCCGCTGGGTGCGATCGTGTTGAGTCTAACGATCAGATGCAGTGGTTTCTCAACACGGCTCCGTTGGTCAGATCGAGGGCAACAACTCGTCCGTTATCGTCGCACAGAGTGAGCACATCGTATTCAATTCGCGGCGTCAGGCGCCGTGCTCCATCGAACAGAATTTTCGCTCGGACTTGCAGAGTCTCGACATCCAAAAGGTAGCACATCGTTGAAACTGGCACAGTGAAGAACTGCAATTCATCAGCCTTCTCAGGGAAGCGCTGGGTAAACGTCACCGCGATCCATACACCTGACACTGCGGTGCTCACTGTGTCGATTCTCGTCCAGCGGTGTGGGAGAATTGCCTCGCGTCTTTGGCACCTGATGACGAGCGCATCGGCTTCGCCGTGTCCGAAGTAGGGACCGACATATATCTCTTGTCCGGTTGGTGTCGCCAACGCTTGTTGGAACTCTTGATTCCTGCGACCAACTAATCCGTCGATGTCCTTTGATGGCACGAGCAATCCTGCCATGTATTGCCAAATTCGCTTGCCCCGTCTAGCTTCTTGCTCTTCCGGATAGAGGTTGAGGCTTAATGCCACACCATCAGTGAGTTCATTTTCAGGCAAAAATGTTGAGACAGAACAGCTCATGTCATCGGTATCGATTGAGGAGATTTCGTTTTGTACATTCATCTGCCACAAAACTTTGAAACGCGACTCTGCAGCATCGACTATATAGAAATCGCTTCCATTTGCTGCGTACCAGGTCGAGCCACCATAAGTAGTGGCGAAGCAAGTAATTTTTGCCTCTCCCAGATCTTCGAACTGCGATGAGATCAGGTCCAGTCTTGTAATGCGATGCAATTCGCCGCGTTTAGCGAGAGCCAGGAGTCGGTCGCCATTTAAGGACATCACAAATTGCGTGGCAGGTATTGGATAATTCTCAAGCCGTTTCCCCTCGGCATTCAAAATGCACACGCCAGACTCGCCGAGAGCCAAAACCGTCCTGCCATCGGGTAGAAGTGCAGCATCATATATGGTGTCGGTGCCGATGTCGTCAGACGATAGCGAAATTTCAATCGGAAACTTTTGCTTCTCGAGGTTTTGCGACTCAACTAAAGACATGTCACTTAGCGAGATGTCCGTTTTAAGCGCGTTATCTTCCAGTTCGCGCACAAACGATTTTTTGTCGATGTTTATATACTGACGGCCGTGATCTCGCACAACCGCACGCAGTGCCTTGCGGTTTAAAATTGCAACCTCGTTCGAGAATGGTGGTCGAAGACCCGTATAGAAAGTCCATCTCGCTGGTGCTAGTTCGCGGCTTTCGTCGTCCAGCAATTTTACGGCGCGTTCTTTAATCGACGGCCAGTCATCTTCCGATTTGAAATTCGTCAGCCAATAAGCAAGCAAGCGCCCCGAATTTTTATCGCGCAGCTGGATCGCCAGTTTTGTCCACTCGAGTGCTTGCTCTTGAAGGTCCGGAACATCCTGAGCAACGTACGCCGCCGACGCATAACTACCAACGGCCGCGAGGTGCGTCGCCCAGATTTTTCTGAGCGAATCAGCCTCTTGTTTGTGGTCCTTTTCGAGCAACCGAACTGCTGTCTGGAAGGAATTGTTGACGCGCGCGATGTTGACCGCGCGTTCGATATCTCCTGCTAGAAACCATTGACGCACGATCAAGCCGGGAGGAAGTTTGCGTGCCTCAGCTAATTCGGCAGCGAGAACCAGCCGTCCATGGCGTTCCAGGTAGGAGACGGCTTCTTCGTTGTCGCCCAGAAGTTCAGCAAGAACATACGCAGCCTCGTCGAATCTTTCTGCTTCGGTCAGTTTCTCAACAGCGCTTCGATACAGTTTTTTCATACGCTCATACAATTCGGGTTGCGAGTAGATAAGCGCTGAGGACTGTGACGACGATGCCTTTGGGTTGATCTTAAAGTCTTTTCTGGCAGAGGGGATGTCGAGGAACGGTTCCGCCTCCGAGTCGTCGCCTGTTTTAGAACCTAATGGCACGCCGTATTTGAGCGCCTCTTGCCAGTCTTCCTGTTCGAACAAGTCGATCATTTTGTACATGTATTCTTTCTGTCGTTCAAAAAGGAAATTGATGAGACCGGTGTTTTTCAAACGACGGTAAACTTCCATTTTTAGATGCTCGGGCCAATCCGCTGGCGGTGCTGTTTCCTCGGGCTCTTCTGGTTGATCATTGGGGCGAAATAAGCTACCAAAAACGTTGTCCAACCATGATGGCTCGGATGTTTTTTGTCCGCTTGAAGGTTTGGAACCTTTTGATTCTCCGGTTTTGAACAGTCTCTCCAGCACGTCGTTCAGCCAGAGGTCCAACATTACATTGCTATTTGAACCATCAATTTTTCGCCCCATATTTGGTGCACCGAATTTGCCTCGGTTTTGTGATGCATCTTTGGAGGGCGAAACTTTGTTGTTCTTGTTTAAACTTTGGAGAAATTCGTCCATGCCGTCTGCTTTCGGAGAATTCGATGCTAACTTCGAGCGAGGGTCAAAGGTTTTCTCTTCTATGACTGGTTTTGCATCAGGGAGTGGAACCGCGGGTGATATCAGTTCAACTGGTTTAATATCATCTACTTTTAGCCATGTGGCAAGGTTTTCTTCTTTGTCTAAAAGTTTGACTTGGATTTTGCCGTGTTTAAACCAGATAATCGATCGCGCAGGTGCCTTGAGCTTCGCCAGTTGCTTTTCGGATAGTGGCATCGCCATCAGCGGGGCACCAGATCCGGTGCGCGATGAAACTAATGGCAGTCCGATGCAGCACTGGCAATATGTTTCTATGGGGTGAGGAAGAATCACGACCAGGGCGTTTTCGACAGCGAAGACGCGCAAACCGGGTCGCCAGATTGCCAGAATCCGTTGCCGAGCTTCCTTCAAACTGATTACATCATAGTCGAGTAGGAACGCTGAAGCCGTCACCACTCCACGAAAGGTTAGACCGCTCACTTCGTTTATTTTGACTAATTCCTGGTTGGTGGCTTGTTTAGTCATTCTCGTCATCTCTCCACTGACTTCGGAAACGATGACCATCAAAGAGGAACTTTTGCCACATCGAGTCTGGCCAGACGATTGTCAGTTCAGCTCGATCTGTAATGTAAGCGATTATGCCCGATTCACTTACTGCCACTGAGCGGATGTTTGATGCGGCCTGAGGAAGACGCGACCTGGTCGCTGTGCCACAGGAAACAATATGGAGGTCGCGTCTATCAGCGCTCATAACGATTAAGCCGGTCGCATAACTCGCATCGTAACCCGCTTTGATTATTTCGACAGGAGTTTCGTCACTCAAGAACTGTCGATCTTGAATCGGCCCTCCCACCGTCGTTGATGGCGGGTGACCAATGAAGCCCCATATGCCTAAGCGCGCATCTCGGTAGACGATGAGAATTTCTGAGGGTGAACAGAATAGTGGTCTACCCGGGAGCGTGATGGTTTCCTGCTCGCCAGTACTTAGTCCGACAACCACCGCCTGGTATCGACCATTGGACGTTCCGGCATAAACCAGAACATCCTGAGCGATACCACTGACGGTGCCGCGGGAGCGCATCAACCAAAAAACGTCCTTGGCAATTTCGGTGGAAAGAACATTTCCGCTGCGCGTAGGCATCTCTAAAATTTTATCGCCGACGTGCACCCAGACGAATTCTTCGCGATGCGGGCTCGGGTAGATGGCGGTTAAAAACTCGCTGTTTCTAGATTGTTGAATCCGATCGGCTCGTGTGTTTAGATGATGCGTAAAATAACCAGGAAGATTTTTTCCGCCAATCAAAACGATTTGATACTGCTTGTCGGCTGCGACGGTGAGCATCGCTAACGCTGAGTCGGCTACGCTCGCTCCAGTGGCTACCACTGCGGCTTCGCTTCGAAGAATGTATGTCCGCTGTCTGACTCCGTGGTGTTTAGCTGAGACTGGAGCGCGCAGTGAGATCACGCTGGTCTTTGATTGGCGCAGGAGGAAGAAGTCTCCGCTGGCGATGATGTCCCACTCATTGACTGGCTGCGGTTCGGGTTCTGATTTCACCGCGGGCATTTCGAACGGATTTTGGAGGATCTGAACGCAGTCTTTTTCGCTAGGCAGAGGCAAGATGAACTCTGATTTTCGATTGCCGGCAGATGCCACATACGTTGCGCTCAAGGCGTTTTGTCCTGGTTCTAAAACGTCTTCAATGGTAAGTAATGTTGCTTCCCGTCTTCGCATTAATTTTGAAAGGCGAGCACCGCCAATGATGACAACGTTTTTGTCAGAGATTGTTTTGAACCATCGGCTTACATCATCGTCGGTCGCTTCGTGCACCGTCCGTGATATCAGCAGTTTCAGAATCGATTCTTTGTCGGCTCCGGAAGTAAGCGTGCAGAGCGGGTCTTGGAGGGAGCCCCATTCCACTTCCGAGTCAGTCAACTCTGCGCGCCGAGCTAAGACGATTAGAACCGCCAGGTGAGCGATGCGCGGCGAGCCCAATTGGTTTGGTCCACAATCGAAGAGAACAATTGTTTTCTTGGTGCCTGACGGCGATTTTCTGGTTAGTTCGAGAAACGCATGCTCACCAACAGAGCTTCGTCGCAGGAACTCATCGGGAAACTCGTCGGCGAGTAACCATTCCGACAGCACGAGACGCTCGTAGGTGCCCTTCCGTGCGATTCCGTCGTAACCCTCGGGCTCATCGTCCGATTCGGTGGTCAGAGCAGCCCTTGACGGACCAAACACCAGCTCCAGGCATTTGATCGTCGGCCCGAGGCTGAAGGGGAGTGGAGCCGCAAGGAGATTGAGGTAGTTGCTCCACGGCGCTAGTGACTGCGGCATCATCCTGGGAGCGCCGGCTTCCAGCCGGCTTCGAGGTTTTTAGAGCCGCCAAGATGGCGGCGCTCCCAGGCTTTGAGGTTTTTAGAGCCGCCAAGATGGCGGCGCTCCCAGGCTTTGAAGTTTTCTAAGCCGCCAGGATGGCGGCGCTCCCAGGCTTCGAGGTTTTTGAAGCCGCCAGGATGGCGGCGCTCCCAG
>CAZRMH010000047.1:0-27690 GCA_964600935.1 uncultured Candidatus Obscuribacterales bacterium | reverse complement strand
CCACTCAAAACCGAAAAGCACTTCTCGACCAAGCCAAGTGATAGAACCGCGGTGATGAACCGAAGCCTCGGCGAAAGTTTTAAAAGTGCGTTTACTGACTTTTTGTGCCTAGCATTTGGACCGAAAAGCTATGCCGAAAAAATGGCAATAGTCCGAAAATTACAGCGCAGGTCAGCATCCGCAGAGGCTTTCGGAAATCTTCATCATCACAGAATGTTGCTATTTGCTGGTCGGAGCCACGACATCAGTACTTAATAAAGGCTCTCTGTACTATTCTTCTATGCTCGGTTCAAGTATTTAGGAGAGTGAACATGAAACGTAAAGCATCTGCCGAATGGCAAAACGGTCTCAAAGACGGCAAAGGCACAATCTCGACAGATAGTGGCGTTCTGGAAAAAACCCAATACAGCTTCAGCACTCGCTTTGAAGAAGGTAAAGGAACTAACCCAGAAGAATTGATCGCAGCAGCTCACGCTGGTTGTTTCTCAATGGCATTGTCCGGTCAACTCGGCGCTGCCAATTTGACTCCTGAGCGCATCAACACCACAGCAACAGTAACCCTTGAAAAATTGGAAAGCGGATTCGAAGTAACCGAAATCGTTCTCGATGTCACCGCTCGTGTTCCAAACGCTACCCAAGAGCAATTCGATACAGCAGCCAACAATGCAAAAACCGGCTGCCCTATCTCCAAACTCTTCAAAGCGAAGATCACCATGAACGCTAAACTCGAAGTAGCCGCTAAGGCATAGTCGAAAAAAAACGTTCAAAAAAATTCGAAGAGCATCTCGGTTTGAGATGCTCTTTCGTTTTAAACATTGCGATAATTCAACTCAAACGCTGGATGGCATCAGTTTCTCCAAACATATCAAACAACAGATCCGATGTTTAGAGTTTAGAAAGTCAGTTGTTATCGACAATCGGCGCCGTCCTGCCAGACTTCACTGCGCCGTTCTTAGTGCTTCCGGTACCGACTGGGACGCCGGCAATGGAATCAAGAACTTCGGCGTTCCCATCCTTGATCCGCATGTTATTTGACGGAACTTCCGGTGCCACCGGTCCCATCAGTCGGTCACCCGCTCTCGGAGTGACCGCCGCAGCATTGAGCAGCGATGCAACCAGAGCGACAATGATGATAAACATCATCCCGGTCAGCAACAACGATATAAGCGAGGGATGTCCTATCGCAGGATGGGCGAGTGTCCCTGGTGCCCGATGTAGAGTTGTATTAGTAGCCATGACTGACCTCCTCGGGTACAGCATTGCCCGAGCCCTCGCACGTTCGTGCGATGACCAGGCGATTGAATTCTCATCAATCATTTGCAGTTTTTGTCCAAACTATTTTTCGAATTTCGAAGCAGCATTCGAGCAACCGGACTTCATTTCATCCCAGGCTTTACTGAGATCTTCGAAGCAGTTGTCCATACCATGTTTGAACTCACCCCAAGCTTCACCACTGGTCTCTTTCATCGATTGGAATTTTACAGAAGCTTCTTGTTGCTTTTGCTTTAGTTCTTGCAGCTTGGTCGCCGCTTGCTCTTTCAATTCTCCAGCTTTAACGCTTAGATCGTCGATTTTGGAACCGAATTCGCTGAGTCGCGATTCCATTGATTTTTCGTAGCTGTTGCGTTCTTCATCCGCTACTTTAGGCGGATTGGCGGCTCCAGCCTCTTCCAACGTTGCACCTGTGGTCGCCTCATTTTCCGACTTAGTCGGCGAATTTGGTTGCATGGGAGCGTGATGCTGATACTTTTTCTTTGACATTTGAATGTCTCCTTTAGTTAGCTACTCGGTTGCTGCTTGTATAGCGCAAACTCTCGTCAGCGTCGAAGCCTTCAAGGAAACATTGTGCCAAGAAGAAACATATAAACTCGAAGACCACGTCGGGCTCTTCATTTTTAACACTTCAATTACACACAATTTTATTCTCAGATAACTCTCAGGAACAAACGAAAGTCATCTAGGTCTGCAAAGTGTCCGCGAATAAACGCACGTTGCGCAAGGTTGTTGACGGTTTGGACAGAAGCGTTATCGACGAATCAACACTTATTAGAAATACGCGACCACATAAAGATAAAGATCAGCAGAGGATTTGCAAATGAGTACGAATGGAAAAAACGGAATTGACAATGACGGAAAGAAACGCAAGATCAGATACGCAGTTGTGGGTCTCGGACACATCTCGCAAGTCGCAGTATTGCCGGCTTTTGAACATGCAAAACAAAGCTCCGAACTGACTGCATTTGTTTCCGACGACAAAGAAAAATTGGCGGAGATGTCCAAACTGTATGGAGTAAAAAAACAATGTACATATGACGACTATGACAAACTTCTCGACAGCGGAGATATAGATGCCGTCTACATCGCGCTTCCCAACCACATGCACAAAGACTACACTATCAGAGCAGCGAAACGCGGAATACATATATTATGCGAAAAACCAATGGCGACGACAGTGGAAGACTGTCAAAAAATGATCGCAGCCGCCGAAGAGCATGACGTCAGACTGATGATCGCTTATCGCCTGCACTTTGAAAAGACAAACATGACAGTCGCTCAACTCGTCCATGATGGCGCAATCGGCGATGCACGCATATTCAATTCAACGTTTACACTGCAAGTCCGCGAAGGAAATATCAGGACGAAATTCGAAATGGGTGGCGGCCCACTATTCGATATCGGCATTTATTGTATTAACGCCGCTCGATATATTTTCAAAGCTGAACCAATTGAAGTTCAGGCACTAATGACCCAGGGCTCGGATCCGAGATTCGATCAAATAGAAGAAGCAATCGGGGCAGTCATGCGCTTTCCGGGCAATCGACTAGCAACTTTTGCCGCCAGTTTTGGTGCTCATCCGGTCAATCGCTACCATGTGCTTGGCACCGAGGGTGATATCACCGTAGATCCATCCTATGAGTACGTCGATGAGTTAGCTTACCAGTTGACGAAAAAAGGTGAAAAGCCAAAAGAGTTTAAAACACCAAAATCAGATCAATTTGCGCCAGAGCTGGACCATTTCTCAGAATGCATAATTTCAGGCAAGGAACCGCGGCCGTCAGGCTATGAAGGTCTCGCTGATTTGAAAGTTATTGAGGCTTTGAACGTCTCTGCAGAAACGGGATATTGCATCGCGGTCGAAAATAAAGAGGGCAAAACAAGCCAACCGGATGCTTCATTGATCGAAAGAAAACCGGCCGTGGATAAACCGAAAACAGTCAATGTCCAATCAGGCTCGAAAGACTAAATTCTGAGCAGTTAAAAACGCGGAGCGCTGCTACGAACTCTCGTGCAGCGCCCCGACTTAAACTTACGATTTGCCCTTGCGGTACTCACGCTAGGGGGAAGGAGTTCCCCAAACATTCTCCAATCGCATCAATTGCTTCTTCATTTGATTGCGTTTTTGTTTATCCGGACAAGTTGAAACCTCTGATGAGAGACGCCACCACGTGCGGTGCGCAATCCGCTTCGACTTCTGGGCTTCCTCGACGCACATCTCGCAAAGACGATCAAGAAATGCGCGGGCAACTTCAGCTTCAGCGCTTTCCTCCTTGACGCCGGCCTCGCGGAAAGATTCGAAGTCCTCAGGACTTATCTCATTTCGTCCATCAGCCCAGACCCACCGCAGGCTCAAAACAATTGCCGGATGCAAGTGCGTTATGTTGGAGCGCAGAATATCTGATGTCCGATTAGTTTGTTTGGGCGCGAATTCAATGGTAGCGGCATCCGGCCAGTCTGATCTCAATTCCAGAATTTCATCCGTATCCGGCTTCATCAGGATGAAGTAACCAGGAAAGGATGTAATCAAAACATCGAAAAGTTCGCTACGAATACGTTCCCACTTATCTCTCGACAGGTGTTTGCTCAGTGACGAGAGACTGCCTTCAAAAGCCATATCAATTGTGGCAATCGAGTTGATGAGCTTGTTTCGATTAGCAGATTTAGTCCCACGAAGTTCACGCCAGTAAACACTGACTTCATCGAGGGTCATGGAATTTCGCCGCTCTAACTTGCCCATGCTCAAGGGTCCCCAGGGTTCTCAAGAGATATATACCCCGAACTTTCAAAACTACTACACGCCCCCGACGAGACGGGGCACCGTTCCGAACGGAAAAGCCGGAAAATGCCGAATTGAGGGACTTTGGGCTTTTAGAGGCGGACTAATCCGGAAACTTGTAGGCTTTCAGACTTGGTCGCAATGGACGCAACAACCACCATGGGCGGCGCATACCGTCAGGTCCGGGCGCTGGTCTGGTCATCTTCATCCAGCGTTTAAAAACTTCATGAGATTTGTTGGTGTCGGAGAAGACATCACCATACTCATCGCCTGGAAGCGCTTTGGTGACCTTAACCTTCTGGTGCCAGCAGTGCATTCCGGAAATCGGGTCGGGCTGAACTGGGAAAGTCAGGTTTTGATGGACCCCAGCGTCATTCCACCAGACGCGTGAACTGTCTGGGTCTGTCGATTCGAAGGGTGCAACGCCCTTTTTCTGGCGCATCAAATACTGCCCTGGTGCCTTGAGGGTGAATTCAACCAGGCTGGAACACCACCGGTCAGTGCCCTGATCTTCGCCTAACCGCCATCTTCCCATGTGGTGAGAGCATGCCACTATATTCGGTGCAATCCCTTCAGTCACCCAGGCCTTGGTCACAAAATAACCAATTTCCGTTTGCACGCGCGCAAGGTCTCCAGTCTTCAAACCGAGCTTCTCCGCATCGGTCGGATTGACCCAAACCGGGTTTGAGTGCGCGATTTCAGTCAACCACTTGGCGTTGCCTGAACGAGTGTGAATGAGAACAGGTAGCCTGAATGTAGGTATCAAAACAAAAGAAAAATCGGCATTGTGTTTATTACCGCTTTCATCTAGATCGTTGATGATTCCGGCTCTCTCAACGTGACTGCGTGTAATTCCGGGAATAGCATATTCACCCCAGCCCCAGTCAGCCAGCGTTTTCGAGAAGATCTCCAATTTGCCTGTCGGCGTCGGAAATCCTCGATGAGGAACCCCATCAATTTCAATTCCGATTAACTTTCGCCCTTGCTCGTCACCAGGTTGAGGCAATGGAACGATGTTTACAGCGGTGACCTTAGCGCGATCTTTGTAGATTCTTCCACTCGCTTTGTCGACTTCGGAATCCTTCAACTCATCGGCACTGAGCTGATCTTCATGACCATTGTAGACAGATGGTTTCACTTCGAATGAACCATATCGTCTCATGTATTCCAGCGGTTCCATACCTTTCGCTTTGGCAGCCTCCGGCAAACCAGGAACGCTGTTTTCGAAAATCCAGCGATAATATTCGTCGATGGTCACTTTTTCACCAGGACGATATGGCGACTCGAAGTGTTTGCGAATACCCAGGGAACCATCAGGATCTATGCGCCACGTCAATTCAATCCAAAACTCATTTTCTTCCCAAACCTGACCGGGGTTGTTACCGAGAGTGCTACCAGAAGCCTGCCCCATGCGTTCCTTTGCGACCTTCCGAACCGGTTGCCGGAAACCAATCCACAAAGCCGCTTGAGTTTCGTAGCTATGCAGATCATGCCGTTCTGGTCCAAGACCCATTGGCAAAACATAATCAGCAAACCAGGCGGTTTCACTCCAAACGGGCGTCAAAGCGCAGTGAATGCCGACCTTCGATTCATCTTTTAAAACTTCAATCCATGACATACCGTCAGGATTTGTCCAGACCGGATTGTAGACACGCGTGAAGTAGACATCAAGAGTGTTTCGACCTTCCTTCAAGAAATGAGGAAGCAAGAAACTCATCTCGAAAAAAGCTAAGGGAAATTCTTTCGGCCAGGTCACTTCGTTCCAATGCTCCGGGTGCGCCGGCATGGTCATTGGTTTTGGAACGAATTTGTTCCATGAATTGGGCGATGTGCCACCAGGTGTCGCAACCGCTCCATTCAAAACATTGAGGAAGAACAAACACCGCGCGGTCTGCCATCCACCAAGGTTTCCAGCGGAAGAAGCGCGCCAGGTATGAGTAGCGAATGCAGTTCCGGCTCTGGCAATTTCGTTAGCGACCTCGTAGATCATCTCGGGATTGACGCCAGATTCCGCAGCCGCAAACTCAGGCGTATACTTGCTGTAAGTCGCTTCCATCTCGACGAGAAAGTTCTCGAAAGTGACTTCTGCTGCAGGGTTAAACTCTTTGAGAAAGTCTTCCCAATTAACCCACTTGCGAAGGAAGTCGGTATTTATGCGGCGGGTTTTAATCAGTTGATATGCGATTGCAAGCAGCATCGCCGGTTCACCACCCGGATAGCACGGCAGCCAATAATCGGCATGAGAAGCGGTGTTCGACAATCGCGGATCGACAACAGCGATCTTTGCGCCTTTCATTTTCGCTTCAATAATTCGCTGAGCATGCGGATTAAAATAATGCCCGGATTCCAGGTGCGCGCTGATTAACAAAATGAATTTGGCGTTGGCATGGTCGGGACTTGGACGATCGATTCCCATCCAAAATGCATATCCAGCCCGCGCACCTGATGAACAAATATTGGTGTGGCTGTTGTGCCCATCGACGCCCCAAGCGGCTAACACTCGTTCAGTAAAGACATCTTCGCCTGGACGCCCGACGTGATACATAATCTGATCATTGCGCTTCTCGACAATCGCTTTGCGAATTTTAGCGGCAACTGTATCCATCACCTCATCCCAAGTGGTGACTTCCCACTGACCACTCCCGCGCTCCCCCTTTCTCTTCATCGGATATAGAACGCGTTCAGGATCTTGAACTTGATTTATGGTTGCAGGCCCCTTGGCACAATTTCGTCCCCGCGAGCCTGGATGGTCCGGGTTGCCTTCAAATTTGCGAACCTCATGGGTTTCCTTGTCGACATAAGCAAGTAGTCCGCATGCCGCTTCGCAGTTGAAACAGACAGTTGGCACCAGCATGTAGGTTTTAGCAACGCGCTTCGGCCATGCCTTTGGATCCCATTCTTGCCAGTTGTCCCATTTTTCTCTTGGGGGAAACAACGCTAATTCACCAACATGACGCTCACCAGATTTGATACCACTGGATGAAATCTCGTTTCGAGTTAAATTAGCTGCTCGAGAACCATAGTTATCCGTCTCGATATTCTTATGTAAACCGTTACGCCCACCGGTTTCCAAATCTCTTACAAACCGATAGCGCTCCAACAGTTTAGATAGCCATGAGCCGACCTTTCTGCTTTTTCTATCGATCGAAGTCATACATTCCTCACAGGGTACGAATCAAAAAGTCCATAAAATGAACAATCCGATTTAGCTCAAACGAATAGCCTGACCGGCCATTACAAAACAATGCTCATACGCTAACAAACCGAATAGAGCCAATCCTGCGATCAGCAAATCACCGGGAAGCGATCCGTGCAAAGCCGGAACAAAAATCAAGGCGAGCGGAACGATGGAGCCAAAAACTATATTGCCCCACCAGAAAATATTTTTGAAAGGACCTTTCGTCATTAAATCGACGGCCCGCTGTTTAGCTTTCGAGGAGTGCTCCGTGCCTATCTCTCCACCGATTGTTAGAACGAGGTGAGCGAGAATCGAAGCAGCAATCGTCGCCTTGGCGAATTCTGCAATCAGGTCGAGATTGCCCATAAATGCTGCAACCGGGATGAGAGCGCAGGCACCAGCAAGTAAGGCTTGCACGAGAAGATGCACAGGCAGCGCAGGACTTTGCCAGAGGTCTCGACCTTTTGCTTGAGCGAAAAGAAACGCGGTGTAGACAGCAGTCATCACTGCTAGTGGCATCGTGATGTGATACAGCCATGGTGACGCCGACATTCCAACACCAAAGATAAAGGTTGCCGGAATTGCGACAAGCATCAGGGAGAAACCTAGAATTATGTAACTGCCGATAGCGAGCCACGATTTCCACTGCGGACGGGCGAGAATGTACCAGAAACGCTCCGGACGATCGAGGTCGGCAATCAGCAGAATTCCTGTGATACCAATGTAAATCATCGATATAACCGGCGCCACCCAAACGAGCCATTCCGGCATCACAGCAGGAATCCACTGTAATTGAATGGCAGTCCACAGCATCCAGGCAACCAGAAATACGCCGGATGAAATCGATTTTGTCCACAGGTATAAACTGACGTACTGCGCCCAAGGAATGTCGTGGTGCACGTCATAAGCAACTCTCGCATTTGTTACCGCATTTAGTGCTGACGAAAGTGAAATACCGGATGGCTTATTGTTATCTAAATGAGCACCATGTTTTTCATCACGCTGATTCGACCACATGTACATACCGGAATCATCGTGGGTTTGAACATCAGGATTTAAAACGGCTTCATCGGCACCAATATAGAAACACTTCGGGTCAGTTCCCTTCTCTGGTTTTCGAACTTGAGTTTTCTCACGACCAATTAACTGAGCAACTTTTGAAAGTGGATCTTCAAGATCACCAAATATGAGAGCCTCTTCAGGGCAGACCACTACGCATGCGGGTTCCAAGCCAACGTCCAAACGATGCGCGCAGAAATTACATTTCGCGGCGGTATGCGTTTCCGGGTCGATGTGAACAGCATCGTACGGACAAGCCGCTATGCAAGCCTTGCAGCCGATACATGCATCTTTGGCGAATTCGACAATACCGTCCGGGCGCTGAAACATCGCCGAAGTCGGACAAATGTGAACGCAAGGCGGATTGGCGCAATGGTTGCACCGCAAAACACCGAAGTGACGCTGGGTGTTTGGGAAGTTACCCTTCTCAACATATTTGACCCAAGTACGGTCGACCGAGAGCGGAACTTCATTCTCCGATTTACAGGCAGTCGTGCAAGCATGACAACCTATGCATTTGCGTTGATCTATGACCCAGGTAAAATTCGCCATTGCCGTCCGGTGCCGCTATATTGACTGCGGCGAGTTTGGATTTACAAGGCTCAAAGATAGCTTAATTCAGGTCAAATTTCCCGGTTTCGCTAAAAATTTAAAAAACTCCGAAAATTGCTGATATCACCAGCAATACCAGCCCTGATTTCGTAACATTATGAAGAGGGCGGACTTTACAGCCCGCCCTCTTAATTTTTTTGAGAGTGATAGGTTTTTAAGACCTAAACAAGTGCTCTCTCGACGTCACGAAGGTCCAGTCTGACCCTCTGAAGATCCAGATAATTGACATCCAGTTCTTTCTTTAGCTGGTCCAGCCGTGTGCCGTATTGGTTATTATCGTTGCGGCGATTGAGATCGTCTTGAATTCTGAGAAGAGTGTCTCTGCTTCTTACGAGGTCATTTTCCTTGGTCACCAGGGACGCTCTGCGGTTCATCAACGTCGTGTAGATCGCTGGGTCCGAGACGTAAGCCTGGGCTGGGGATTGAAGCAATATCGAACCGCCTATAACGATTGCGAGTATTACGATAATCAGGTTTTTCATTGTGTCCTTTCTTCCCTGGGGTTTGCTGGGTCCCAGGTATGCAGTAAGACTAACAATTAAATTGGCATTGAAGAAGTGCCACTTTTGTGTTGTAATACCAGTCCACTTAACAAAAGAGTCGTTCGATCATGGACTTTCCAATCAATATAAGTACGGCTTCAGAAACGCCACTACACCGGCAGATCTACGAAGAAGTCCGCCGGGGAATCCTCTCTGGACGACTGGCCAAGGGAAAGCGTGTCCCGTCCACTCGCGAAATGGCCAAGCAAGTTGGAGTAGCTCGAGCGACGGTGACCATGGCATATGACTATCTCCTCGGAGAGGGCTATTTCGAGGCGTATCCAGGTTCCGGCACCTATGTTTCCAGGCATTTGCCGGACGAATTGACAGATGCCGTGGACGTTGTCGACGAATTGGCAGAACAGTTACCCCAACGTACCGCGCCATTGCCGCCTCAGCGCCAGCTCTCGAGATACGGACGGGCGCTGCAAAGCCGCGACTGGCTCGGCTTCCCAGACGACGAGCCCGAAATCCAGTTCACCTTTGGCAGACCAGATTTGGAAGAGTTCCCAGTGCGCATCTGGAGCCAGCTTTTGAGCCGACACTGCCGCCAACGCAAACTGGCTCAGCTCGACTGCCCAACCCGCGCGGGCGGCTACGAACCACTGAAGACAGCAATCGCCGCATACCTGGCTCGCTCGCGCGCAGTGGTCTGCGAACCGGAACAGGTGATCGTGGTCAACGGCTCGCAGCAAGCACTCGACCTTGTCACACGCGTACTGGTCGATCCTGACGACGTCGTCGGAATCGAAGAACCCGGATATGTCGGTGCGCAACGAGCCTTTCAAGCCCAGGGTGCAAAGCTCTCTCCAATCTATATAGATATGAACGGTCTTCGAACTGACTATCTCAAATCTCGATTCGATGTTTCGACTCCGGAGAGTATGAAAATTCTCTACGTCACTCCTTCACACCAGTATCCGACCGGCGTTTCGCTCTCTCTGCCGCGACGATTGGATCTGCTGTCGTGGGCAAGTAGAACTGGAACAATAATCATCGAGGATGACTATGACAGCGAATATCGATACAAGGGAAAACCATTTCCTGCGTTAGCTGGTATCGATAGTGGTGCCTCGGTGATTTATGTCGGAACGTTTTCTAAAGTTCTGCTGCCGGCATTGAGACTGGGTTACATCGTCGTACCCAAGGACTTGATTGATGTATTTTCGCGCGCGAAGTGGCTCGTGGACAGACACTCTTCATTAATTCAACAACAGGTCCTAGCTGATTTCATAAACGAAGGGCATCTAGCCCGACACGTTCGCAAAATGCGCTCAATTTATGGCGATCGAAGAAAACTTATGATCGAAGTTCTCAAAGGTTTATTCGAAGATGACGTCACCATATATGGTGACAATGCCGGGATCAACATGCTGGTACGGCTTAAAATTAACGTCTCCGATGAGGAACTGGTTGCAAGAGCTAAAGCATTGGGCGTAGGAATTGCCAGCACGAAACACATGTACCTCGGCAACGCACCACAGGGCGAGTTTTTGCTTAACTACGGCGGTTTGAACGAACAAACAATTATTGAAGGCTTGACTCGCCTGAGAGCGGCAAGCGAAGTCAAACAGGAATTACTTCCGGCGACCAGCGGTGATGCCGTCGCCTTTTAAGGTGCAGTACCAAACCCAAACGATAAAAATGGGTTGAAATAAGAGCCGGATCCAGAGCACCGTGGGCGGTATTGAAGGAAAAGCCTCCGGGTGCAACGCCATGTTTATATTGGCAGGGAAAACCGCAACTAAGAGGGCAATCAATCCGATACCTGCCCATCGGCGAAATCGTTGAAGGCTGACGCCCAACCCACCCAACACTTCAAAAACGCCACTGATGTAAACCATCTCGGTCGGATACGGAATGTATGATGGCACCGCGCTAACAAACAAGTCGGTTTTGACGAAATGGAGAATGCCTACTACACAGAAGAAAATTCCTAGCAGTATCGTCGCTCCTCTTCTCATACAGTTCTTGGCTTGCTCCGTGCGTTCTATCGGCTAGTTAGGCAACAGGAATTGGTCGCCTTTTCGCTACTATAACTTATTCTGCGACCAGATATCGGGTTAACAGTTCCATCGAAAGCGTGTGTTAACAACTTCTCCGTTTGCATGGTTAACACAGCCAGACTACACTTGTTCGTTCACTGCAAATTCCGCAGTTGTCAGTCACCTGCGACGAAGAGGTCTACCATGTTCGAATTCGGAATCAAAAGAAGAACAATCGATGTCTTTATGATGACCATGATTTTCACTTTGTTGATGCCCCTCTCAGCAAACGCGAAAGAAAAAATCGACACCGAACTTCGCGGTTGGAACGACGGTCCTGGAAAGAAAACAATTGTCGATTTCGTTAAAACAGTAACTGACGAAAAAAATCCTGACTACGTCAAGCCCAGCGAACGAATTGCTGTGTTCGACAACGACGGTACACTATGGTGTGAGCAACCGATCTACACTCAAGTAGTGTTCATCAAAGCCGAAGCGAAGGCTTACGCGGAAAAGCATCCAGAGGTTCAGAGCAACCCGCTCTTCAAAGCGATCATGGACAACGATCTTGAAGCCCTGGGACGAGCCGGAGCACGCGGAACTCAGGAATTAGTCGCCAATACTTATAAGGGTGTGACTGAAGAGAAATTCGCCGAGATCGTGACGAAGTGGATGGAAACCAGCAGACATCCTCGGTTTAATCAACCATACACAAATTGCGTTTATCAACCAATGCAAGAAGTAATTGTTTATCTGCAAAAACATGATTTTAAAACTTACATCGTTTCGGGTGGAGGAACAGATTTCATGCGCCCCTGGACAGAACGCGTTTACGAAATTCCACCTGAACAAGTAATCGGAAGCACCGGGAAACTGAAATTCACCGACGATGGAGGCAAACCGGAAATTGTGAAACTTCCCGAGATTGACTTCATTTGCGACAGTTCACAAAAACCAGTTGCAATCGCACGCGTAATTGGACGACGACCGATTGCCGCATTTGGTAACTCAAACGGCGATCTACAAATGTTGCAGTACACGGCAGCAGGAAGCGGGAAACGACTTGCGGCGCTGGTTCACCACACTGACGCCGAACGCGAGTACGCTTACGATCGAAACTCAAAAGTGGGGCGCCTTGACAAAGCGCTGGACGAGGCCAATTCGAAGGGCTGGCTGGTGATTGATATGAAAAATGACTGGAACACGGTGTTCGCGTTCGAGAAGAATAAGTAGAAGAAACCCGCCGGTATCGAGACAGCCATCTGTTTCAGATATTCGTGCTAGGCGATAAGTATCGTTTGCCGATAAACTGATTTTGAATGACTTGGCGACAAATGTCAGTTAGGACCTTGCTGATGAAAAAAACAGATATTCCGAATACAGCAGAAAGTGAACTGAAATCTCTAATCGAGCAGGTCGATACCGCGGGTAATACCGCAACCTTTAGTGTCGATTCGTATTCTGTCGCATTTTCGAATTTGAACAAGGTTTTATGGCCCGGTGCAGGCGATGTAGAACCAGTAACCAAGCGCGATTACGTGCGCTATCTTCTACAAGTGTCCAACTATATTCTTCCACACCTCCATGGTCGTCCACTGACGTTGATACGTTACCCGAACGGTGTGGAAGGCAAAAGCTTTTTTCAAAAGCATTGGAAAAACAAGAAACCGGAGTTTGTTGACACCATCCTACTTTACTCAGAACATGCAAAAGAAGACGGCGAGTTTATTCAGTGCAACAACCTGCCAACATTGTTGTGGCTCGCGCAATTAGCCGATTTAGAATTGCACACCGCGCACACCCGCGTCGATGAATATCCGGATGGCGCAGACCTGCCCCGCGTATTTACGGGCAGCGCAGACAATATCGATCGCTCTCTTATGAACTATCCGGATTTTATCGTGCTTGATCTAGACCCGTACATGTACAGCGGCAAGGAGTCGCAAGGCGCCGAACCGGAGTTGCATGAAGCTGGATTTGCGAAAGTATGCGAGGTTGCACTCGCTTTGAAAGAAAATTTAGACAAGCTTAAGATGGATTCCTTCGTCAAAACATCCGGTCGAACAGGATTGCATATCTACATTCCGATTATTCGAAACGTTGAATATGACATGGTGAGGGCACTTGCTGAAACAATTGGGCGGCATCTGTTAACTCAGCGCCCGAATGATATAACCATGGATTGGGCGGTAAAAAAACGAACGGGCAAAATATTCTTCGATCATAATATGAATGGACGCGGTAAGACTTTACCTTCGCCCTACTCACCACGGAACTCAAAAGAAGCAACAATTTCCACGCCACTGGAATGGAAAGAGCTAACGAAGAAGCTCTATCCAACAGATTTTACAGTTCGCACAATTCCGGACAGACTCAAGAAACACGGCGACATCTGGGCAGACATACTTGATCGAAAAATCAACCTCGAAAAATTAAATGCGAAGAAATAAATGATGGTCACATTGCTGTGGCTATGAAAGGTTTAATAGCAGTGTCCTCTTCAGGCAGATTTTTTCAGTTGAGCGTCTACAATTTCCGGATACACAAGCCATGCTGGTTTCACAGCAGGCAGCAATGCCAGTGCCTTGTTGACCGGCCCTTTAGAAACAATCTTTCCTGAAATCAAAGCGCCGGCAACATTCACCTTACCAAGCCAAAATTGATGCGCAAAATCGGATTGCATCTGCATCAATACATCCGGTTTTAAATCACAGTCACCACAGATGATGCGAAGCTCTTCACCATCGGAACCGTCAATGGTTAAGCATCCATCAGGGTCTTTATAAATAAAACGGACAACTAGTTTTGACTTCAATAATTCTGTAGACATCTCAGGATTGTTTTTTATCCAGGCCCAAAGCTCTTCCATTACCACGTACAGCTCTTCGGTACTACTGAAAACTGCCATTACTTCTACCTCGTGGTTGGTGGCGACATGGAAACGAGCCCGCCGGGAAACCGCAACGAGTCGTTTAGTAATTATCGATTTGTCAGTGTTAGAAATATGTTTCAAAAGGTCTTCAATAACCAATCTAGCACATGACATCACCCCACTGCCGCACCACGCGCTATTCACACCAGTGCAAAGGAGCAACGCTGAAGTACACCGGTGGTGGTTTCCTATGCTATTAAACTGGAGCGACGCGCGAAGAACAGCCTCAAAAGGGACTAACGAAGTTTTAAGAATGCGTCTAAAGCAGGCCGATTGAAGGGAAGATCATAATGATAAATACACTGAAGACTATTGTTTCCGTGGTCACGGTGGTCACCTCCGTGATTATCGCTGTCGGCGAATTGAAGAAGGCGATCGAGCAGTTTCGTAGAAAGAAGGACGAAGATTCAACCAAAAGCCGTCCTGCAATCGTTCAAATCGATTAGCAACATAGCCTAAAGAGCTTGCAGTTCTTTCCTCTCACATGAAATTTATTGTCGCAAACTACAGTTTGCGACTTTGTCTTTTGGAAAGGCCGTGACAAATGGGCAGCAAACGAATGCACACCATCGGCACTCAATTTATAAACGAAAACAGCGACAAAGATACTTTGTCGCTGTTTTACTTGACTGCTAGTGGTTTTTAAACAGGAAGCGGATCGTCAGCACCGGCTGACAGTTGGAACGATGAGTTAGCTTCATCGCAGTCAATTTTCAGGGCACACGAACTCAAATCACAATTGGCCGGTCCATCGATCACCCCACCCAAAGCCTCGAATCGAGAGCCATGAGCTGGACAATCCCAACTTTTCTCCACTGGATTCCAGCGCACAAGAGCTTTCAAATGTGGACAAACAGCGGAGAGGCGGTGAAGCTGACCGTACTCATCGCGGTAGACCGCGAGTTTGTCGGCACCGTCATTAACGATGGCACCTTCGCCCTCGGGTATATCGGCTTCCTTGATCTCGACAGGTTTCAAATGATCTGCATATTGTGCCGCGACGTTTGCGTTTTCCTTAAGATAGGTATCGACTGTCGCTAGAGTTTTACGAGTCGGTTTATATATATCCGCATAGGCGTTTTCCTTGCCCATAATTTGATCCGCCAAGATCATCCCGGCAAGCGTGCCTTGAGTCATACCCACACCAGAGAATCCGGTGGCGACATAGACGTTTTCGCGATGACCCGGGTCATGACCGATGAAGGCAATGCCGTCGACGGGTTCTAGAACTTGACCAGACCATTTGTATTCAACCGGACCAAGTTGGGGCATCAATTGTCGGCTCCAATCTTCAAGCCGTTGAAAATGTTTGTCGTACTCTTCGTCTTGACCCGTCTTGCGATCCTCACCACCGATAATCAGATAGTTTTTGCCAAAAATAGGTTCAGTTCTCAGATAATGATATGGGTTTTCGGTATCCCAGAAAAGTCCTTCAATTACAGCGTCTTCATCGATTTCAGCAGCAATTACATAACTGCGATAAGCCGATTGCTTCGTATGAATGGCGACAAGATTGCTAATTGGACTGTTAGTCGCGATTACTACATGCTTGGCTCGGATCGTGTGACCTGAATCTGTAAGCACTTCTGCAACCTCGCCATCTTTAATTGAGATGACATGGGTATCACAGTAAATCGTGCCACCACGAGAGGTAATTGCACTTACAAGGCCATTGAGATAGCGAAGTACATGAAATTGAGCTTGAACCGGAATGCGAAGTGCAGCTCCAGGAGTAGGAGTCGGAAGAGGCACTGCATTAATAATTTCCACCTCAGCAAAGCCAGCGTTCTGCATAGCAATCAACTCATCTTCCAAATACTGACGATCGCCACCGGAACTTAAAAACAAGTAGGCATCCTTGTTTTCATAACGGCACTCGATACCTTCTTCTTGTATGGTCCAAGCGATGCGTTCAAGAGCGTGCCTCTGACTCAAAGCAATCTGATTAGTGAGAGCCGTGCCGTGCCACTTCTCGAGCTCGTGGTAGCGCTTATCCAGCACGGCCGTGATATGCGCCGTGGTTCGCTCAGTCTCACCGCCGGCAAGCGGTCCGTCATCGACGACAATCACCGGCACACCAGCTTTGGTCAGCGAATACGCCGTCGACAAGCCCGCAATCCCAGCGCCAACAATCAATACTTCACACTCCAGGTCAGCGCCTAGCGAATCAAAATTCGGCAAACTAGAATCCGCTAACCACAGTGATTCTGTAGATCTATCCATCTTATGGTCCTCAACAGTGCTAAGCACTCATAGCAAATTTGATGAAAACTAATGATGCTTGGAATGCCGAAAGTTGCAAGAAACCGAGGAACAATCTCCTAGAGATAGTTGAAAATTTCGGGAACTCTCGGGGAATCCTCGCGTCCCGTAGGAGTCCACATCGACCAGAGTGGAACAAACATACATATGGAGGACTTTAAGATGAAAGGTGAATTACTTATTGCTGCGGCTCTGGCGACGGTGGTTGTGGCACCATCTGCGATGGCAGATACAACAGTTGTGGAAACCAGAACGGTTTCCTCACCAACATTTAGTGTGCCTGCCGGAACATCATATATGGTGGTAGATCCGGCGACAGGCAAATTGTTCAGCGAATATAGCTCAACAGTTAAAGTTCCAGCGGGATATTTCATCGCCGAACGTACTTCCGGTAAGGTTGTAGCGACGACTGACTCTGCCGGTAATATCGTCGCAATCTCATCAGCCCCAGCAGCTAATGTTTTAATGCAGGTTCAAGAAAGACGGACAGCATTAGAACAACAAATTGCTGATGCAATCGCGAGGAAAACAGTCAGTGTCTCTGAAGTAGCACCGCTACGTGCAGCCCTCGAACAAATCGCAGCGCAAGAAGTAGTGCTCAATAGAAATGGAGGTGTGGTAACTTATACACAAGCGGCTCCACTTGCTTACAGGTTGAACGTCATCGGTTCGCAATTGACACCAGTCATCAAAACCACGACATCATATACACCTCTTCTGGGCGAACGAGTCTACGTCGAAGGTGGACAACTCCTGGTTGCCACCACTGACTACGCCGCTCGCAGAGCTCTTCTCGATCAACGTATTCAATTCGAATACGATGCCGGAAGATTGACTAATAATCAAGTAAAAGAACTAAGAGCTGAACTCGTCAAAGTTCATAACATCGAACTTAAAAAGAAACGCGACGGTTCACTCTCCTCATCTAACATTAGATCAATTGAAAAACGATTCAATGAGCTCACGCTCGATATGCAGGAAGACATCGCTCATACAAACAAGCGGCGCGCGGATATCGGTATCAAAGTAGAGTAATTTCTCAAGTTTCGAGATAGCCCACACGCCCTGATACTAAGTGTCAGGGCGTGTCTTTTTACCGCCCTCGAATCAGGTTAAATTCATTCGAGTTTCGTCCTGAACAGCGAATCCTGAAGGACTGATTTATTACTGTTCGAGTACTAAGGACTAACAACACGTCCTGCGCGCGCTCGCAATGAAAACGAGAATGAGGTCTCACCAGCTTGCTCGAATAGATCTGCATATCGATTCAACTCGACAGCCAGTTGCGGCGATCTCAAACCAAGAGTTTTTTCTTTGAACTTCAAATGATCTTGCGCCAGTTCTTTCGCGTGATCAAGTTTATGCTGAGTGAGCAAATTAAAGATCAGAAAATCTTCTACGTCGTATTGATTTACCGGAGTAACAGTCGTTTCGTTAAATGCGTTTGCAGCAGCGCAAGCTCGTGTGAAATACTCCTCGGCTTTCGTCAGATTTTTCAAGCTATTGTAAGCAATTCCAAGTTCAGCCAAGGCATCGGGAAGTTCGTTAGCGGGCGGTTCTTGACCTTTACTCGTATACATTCCCAGCCAATATTCATACTCCTTGATTGCAGAATCCCAGCGTTTTAAACTAAATTCTAATCGCGCATGGAGCAGCACATAAGGCGCATCACTCTGTTTTATACCGCCGGCGATCCGGCGAGTTTGCAATCCTTGTTCGACCAGACCGGTAGCGAAACGCCGCTCGGCATCCTTGGTTTTGACAGAGCTGATTACTGATGCAATTTTAAACATTCGGGAAACAGCATCATCAGCGGTTGCTTTACCACCTATTTTCAAACCTTGGTATGCCATCATATGCAGTGCCACTGACCTGGCGAGATTTGACGATTCAAGAGATTGAGCCGTAGCGGTAATCAGAGCGATTTCGTCTTTCTTGGGTTTCGCTTGCTGAGCAAAAGCCTGAGCCTCCGCCATTGCAATGTCATACTCTTTGCTTAAACAATCGGCTAGAACTTTATCCGCCGACTCCTTGAGACTTGGTTTGGAAAACAATCGTGCAGGCAGTTCATCAGACCGAAAATCAATATTTCTGTCAGTGGACTGTTCTGCTGCACTTACGGTCTTAGAATTCTCTTGCGCGATTACGGCAGAATTGGAAAACACTAGCAGTGAGCATAACAATGAAGCGAGCGTAAAAACTTTCATCAAAAAATTCCGAAACAGCAAGGAGCAAATTCCACCAGAGTTCAATCAGTTTAACATCTCTGTATCGGAACATCCCCAAATAAGTCAATGGCTCCGCTTTCGCGAAGCCATTGAAGACTCTGTGTCGCGTTGATTAGGCAACGTCCCGCAGATATGATGAAAGCCGTTTTTGAATTTTGATTCGAGCTCTCGATATTCGTGATTTGACAGTTCCAATCTCAGAATGAGTTAGATGAGCGATTTCTTCATAAGATAATCCCTCTACATCACGGAGTACTGCAGCGGTTCTAAACTGACCGGGCAACGTGGAGAGCGCGCTGGCAACTGCATCTGCAAGTTCGTTAGCAAGAATGTGATCTTCCGGCTGAGCAGACGCGTCGACGATTTCTCTTGTGGCGACTTCGGTACCATTCTCAGAAGTAATCGGTTCGTCTATCGAGAGAACTTGACCGTCTTTAGGCCGTTTACGCAGTTCATCATAGAATAAATTAGTGACGATCTTGCGCAGCCAGCTTTTGAAACAATCCGGATTGCGCAGGTTGCCGATCGAGCGCCAGATACGGATGTTGGCTTCCTGAACTAGGTCGGCAGGGTCAAGCCAATCCGGGGCGACGTGGTACACCATCGAGACAATAGTTTGATGGTGACGTTCAAGCAGATGGTTCAATGCTTCCGGATCTCTCTGCTGGCAGGCGACGATCAGTTCAGCATCTGTCATCTCGGTACAACTACCGCGTCGACTCCTTAAACTTCTGCACGCGCCTTCCATAAACACCTCTTTACTTAAAACTCTGAAAATTGGGATTGAGCAACTCGCAAGTCTTGCTCCTCTCTCTGTAGCACAGGGTACCGAGATCGAAACCAGCGGTCCGCAAGGGTTTTGGAAAGTGCCACAGGTTCGGGGAAACGCCACCTCAACTTGTCCAAAGACTATCCTGTTTTTGCAAGTTTGGAGACACCATCGCTGCATAAAACCTGGACTGGGAGGATCCCGAGTTGCTAGAAACACAAATGTGCGGCGCATTAAAATGCACCGCACATTCGCTCTTTCCCTCTTCAAAAGTTTTATTCTAAGGAAACTCCAAGCCCGGGAGTCGGCTCTGGAAGCGGCGGATCGGGTGTCGGCATTGGAGCCGGGTCTGGGAATGGCGCCGGATTAGGATCGGGTCCTGGCAAAGGTGGTACCGGATCTGGTTCCGATGGTGCCGGAGTCGGCCACGGACTGGGATTCGGATCCGGCGTCGGCAGCGGCGCAGGATGCGGTGTCGGTGTCGGAATCGGATTTGGCTTGGGCTCTGGATTTGGTCCAACAGCTTTCGGATTTCCTCCGATTCCTTTTTGTAATTCATTTATATACATTCAAGATCTCGCTTTACTGAGACAAGTCCCAGCTTCAAATAATAGGGAAAAGCGGGGGCAGAAACTCCTGCCCCCTCAAGTGCTCTAGCCGCCGCAGCAGCCGCCATCTTCTTTTTTCTTATCGTCAGTTTTCTTCTGCTCTTTCTCTTCAGGCTTTTTGCCCTCTTCTACTTTTGCAACCTTTTTTTCTTCTTCAACTTTTTCTTTTTCTTCTGTCGTAGACATAATAGCTCCTTCGATTTGTGAATTCGCTTACGGGACGGTAGGTAAACCTGATTTTGTTCCCGACTTACGAAAAATTGAAGTGGAACAAAATTGCCAATCATTCCCTCTTCGAAGAGTGAAGTTTGAACATATAAAAGGTAGCAACCATAATGAGTGAAACAGCCAGCTACGATTTAGCAATCCTGGGCTCTGGCTCAACTGCCGCAGCAGCGGCAGCAGTCGCAAGAGATTTGAATAAAACTGTACTACTTACCGAAGAACGTCTCGTTGGCGGAACATGTTTGAATTATGGCTGCATTCCTTCCAAGTTTTTGATCGAAGCAGCCAAAACGTTTTTCACAATGCAGAAACCGAAATTCGAAGGTATACATTGCAAGGATGCGACCGTATCATTTGAAAAACTGATTCAGAAAAAAGACGAGATAATCAGAAATTACCGAAAGAAAAAAAGTGATACCGTATCTGATGACGATGCGATGACACTGGCAAAAGGTCATGCACAATTCCTGGATCACAATACAATAGATGTCGACGGCAAGAGATACACCGCCGAAAAATTCTTAATTGCCACTGGAAGTCGTCCACAGATTCCAGAGATTGACGGACTCTCTCGCGCCGATTTTCTGACAAGCGATTTGCTCACCTGCGATGAATCGGAAGAGTTGCGAACACTTCCCGAGTCGATGATTATCATAGGCGCCGGCTACATCGCGCTGGAACTAGGACAGACTTTCGCGCGCTTTGGTACCAAAGTCACAATCGTAGAAAGAGGAGAACAGCTGCTCGCACACGGTTATGAACCAGAGGTCGGCGAAATCTTGCGAAACGTTCTGGAAGAAGAAGGCGTGAAGGTCTTGCTGAATTCCGAAGTCAAATCCGTTTCCGGAAACAGAAAAGACGGATTTAAAATGAAGGTACTGAAAAAGGGAAAATTTCTAAATTTAGCGGCCGCTGAAATACTGATCGCTACTGGACGTCAACCAAATACGGATGGAATATCCGCAGACAGAGCCGGCGTTGAATTGGATGCGCAAGACGGTTACGTCAAAGTCGATGAATATTTGCGGACAAGTGCAGTGCACATTTTTGCAGCTGGGGATGTGATTGGACCAGAACATGGAAATCAAATGGCGACACCAGTCGGAATATTAGATGCGAAACTGGCGATGCGCAATGCATTTTCAGAAGTCGGCGCGCAAGCAGTAGATCATAGATTTATCCCTCGTTGCATTTTCACGGAGCCGGAGATCAGCGTCATTGGTTTGACTGAATCGCAAGCGCAAGAACGTGGTTATAACTACGAGGTTCGATCACTTCCATTGTCACATGTTTCTCGCGCCGTGCTGATGCAGAACACAGAAGGCAATATCAAATTGATTACTAACTCGGAGAACCAGGAGATTCTTGGTGCTTCAATTGTGGCACCAGGAGCTGGCGATATAATTCACGTAATCGCAATGACCATGCGATTAAACGGACAACTCAACGATCTTGCGGAAATGTTGTATGTCTACCCTTCGATCTCCGAGGGCGTAAAGTACACCGCGCGTTCAGATCCTGATTGAGAACTCTGGAAGTATTATTCGCCTCTCATTCAGAGAAACGGCAAGTCGTTGTTTAACCGGGCTTCAAGCGAAACGCAATAAATAAAGCGAGAAGGCGATGACACGGTCTTCGTCATCGCCTCGGTTTCGAACAATTTCCCGCTAACTCAGAAATTTAGTTAGTCGAAAGTTTTTGCAAATTGCCAACGCACTTACGCGCTTCGTTCGCACAAGCCTGCATTTTGTCGTCTTCGCCAAACTGGTCGCACGATTTCGCGACCGCGTTGCAGGCATCAATACTCAAGGCTGCAGCCTTCTTCTTCAAGCTAGAGTTCCGATTGATAAATTTTTCGGTCGCATTACAGGAGATTATGCAATCTTTTAAAACGCCAGTGACATTGTCCGCGCCATACTTACCCTTTTTGGTGTTGCAGTAGTCCAAAGTCTTTTGGCAAACGTCTGACGTTCTTTTACAGTTACCCTTGGAAATATCCTCAGTTGTCTGAGCGAAAGCCGGACAGAAAGCCGATGCGCACAGCGCGATCGACGTACCGACTAGTAGTAGCTGCTTCTTCATTATGTAAACCTCTCTCGTTAATATTTAAAAACTGCTGTTTACGAGACTGACGATTTGCTGAAAAGATTCCACTTTCCAAAACATTTTGATGATTTATTTGCCTGAGATCTGGAGGCGTTTAACTTCCGAAGCATCGGCAGTTCGAAAGTTTGCTACTAGACATACGACCACAGATACTTCGGCTGATTTCAAACAGAGCGGTCGTGTTCTGCTCCATCTTTAAAAGCGAACTGAGTTGAGATCTGATCACTTTTCACAGTGCGAGATATTGTGAAATTATCGGTTTAAGCGCCTCTGCAAAACATTGGTAACCCTTCTCCGACAAATGCAATTTATCAATCGTGAGATCAGGAATCATTTCACCCTTCGAGTCGACAAATATTTTGCTCAAGTCGACGTAATGAACATCTTTACCATTATCAAAGCCGGCTATTTGATTATTTACTAAAGTCAATTGCTTGCGGATCGGATCGGCGGCGTAACTTCGTGGCAATAAACCAAGCAGTACCACGTTGGTGTCAGGTAACTGTTCCTTGATCATCTCAACAATCTTCTTGATGCCCTTAGCCGTGTCATCTGGCTCTCGCCCCATCGAAAGGTCATTGGTACCAATCAATATGACTACCACTTTCGGATGCAAGCCAGCTAATTCGTTTTGCTTGAGGCGGAACTGTACACCATATGTAGTATCACCAGACAAACCAAAATTTCCAGGGTTCCAAACTCCAAACTCTCTTTTCCAAACGCTCCTGCCCTCTTCTAACCAATGTTCAGTGAGCGAATCACCGATGAACAGCAAGTCTATGGGAACCCCCTTTACGCGCTTCATTATCCGCGCGTGCATTCGCATGTAGTAGTTTTCCACACCGCTTCGCAACTCGGCTTCTGGCCCAGCGTTTTTCTTGAGGTTTTTTTTGACAAATAAAAAACCGCCAACAGCGAGCAGTCCGATGCATATGATCGCAAAGATGATGACTACATTTTTCGACAATTTAAAACTGACCAAGTTCTTTAGATACTAACTCCGCACCTCGCCACTGATAGATGCGCAGTTGCGAGGATTATAGCTTAATGGAAACGCGTGATTCGCAATAGTGGTGTATATTTGTAGCTAATGCCTCACATATAGGTTCTTAAAAATGAGAAACTTGCATTTCGCACTTAGCATATGCTTTGCAATTGGAATCTCGGCACCCCATGCGTCTATTGCTTCGGACCTCGAAGAAGGTTCAAAATTATACGCGGCAAAAGAGTACTCTAAGGCCCTCCCGTTCCTCGAAAAAGCGGCAAAATTTTCGCCTATGTCATGGCAGCCGCACTACTACCTCGCAAACACAAATCTTGCATTAGGTAGAATGTCCGCGGCGAAGTATGAATATGAACTCTGCTTGAGAGCATCAAAAAATCCCGCAGTGATTGCTAAGTGCCAAGAAGGCATCGCAAGAGCCGACAAACACTCAAGTCAAGTAAAAACGGCACCTGCAGCAGCTTCATCATCGAGTTCTTCCGAAGGTGACGAAGTAAAACTTTCTGATGCCCAAACTGCGATCAACAAACGCAAAGAAGAAATCATGAAGAGTGCTCGTGAGCAGGTTGCAAAGGTTCGCCAGGAGGCGAAAGAACAAATAGAACATGAGAAAGCGAATGCAAATCAATTGTATCGCTACGAAGATGGTCGGATCGGCACAGACGTTTCGAACGAACGCGAAGAAGAGATTCAGCAGGAATGCGAAGAAAAGATCAAGAAGATTATGCGTGAGGCAGAATCTAGAGTTCGTGGTTTAGGCGGCTCTTAGTTTTTAAACACCAGATTCGGTGTTCTGTAAAACAACAATCTCGTTGATTGGGCGTTCGCATCTGCGCTATTTCGCCTTGCTCGGAACGTTTGCAGCAGGAATTTTCGTCGGCAAATTTTCTGATTTTGTACTTGGAGCCTCAGATTCTTGATTGTCCACCACACCATCAGTCGAATCGTCATCACCTTGGCCAACAGCTTCGGAATCATCCACTTCCGATTCAGTTTCCGGGTCTAACGGTGGTTCATCGACCACTCGTTTTACATGTTTAAACCGACGCCCTAGCGACTCTCGTGCCACTTCAAATGCGTGAGGTTTTATCGCGATATCACCCGCGAACGGATCGTCGTAGCAGGCCAACAAGAAGACATTCAAATACAAAACTAGTGTGACCAACGCTGTTGTGAATGATTGCACCTTCATATTGTTGATGCCAAAAAACAGCACCAGAGTTCCCGTTGCACAAGCACCAATTAAAACAACCCCCCAGAGAATTGAGGGAACACTGTTGTTCATCTGAGTTGCACGAATTCTTCTACAATCGCCAAGTGTTACAAGCGAATTCAATAGAGTGGCATGGATATTGCTTTCTCGATCGCTTTTGGGCTCAATACTCAAGCAGTCAGTCCAAATTTGACCATACGAACTCCAAACTTCGTATGACATTTTTCGACGTTCCATCTCCTTCCACTCAATTTCGATTACACCATCAACGTATTTAAAACAATCGGCCCTCAGTGTGTTTCCAACTTTTTCAGGTAGTCCTCGTGACAGTCGATAAATGTCTCCAATTGAACCAGCCTCTCGCTCCACATTGGTTCTCGCTTCTTCGAATCTGGTCATCGCATTAGCGACCATGAATCCGAGTAGAATCGCAAACAAAGTCCCAACACAGGCAAGCAATGGATCGGAAACCGGATGATGCTCCTTGAGAAATTCCAAACCAAGTACTTTTCGCACAAACAACATCAGTGCGACGGACGTTAGCATTGACAACAATGCCAACAGTACGAAATTAGAAACGATGAAGTGACCCATCTCTGCCCCCGGTTGCTCTTTGCCATACTACACCGTACCTGATGCCTGAGGGAAGCGCTAACAGAGGCTTTGAATGGTGTCAGAAAAAATAAGCGCCTTCGAAAACAGGTCTAACAACAACCTCGATGCGCTTTTCGAGTTTTGTTGCTCGACTTTCTATGCATTTCATCTTTAGGCACGTACGCACTGCATCTGGTGTTAAACAGAGTCAATCAATTACCTCGCCCACATGCTGGGCATAAACAAGATTGAGCCGAGCGCCCGGTTGAAGTCCGCGAAGAACGGCTCGAGCACTGTCTTCTTGTGTAATAGACGCATTCTTTAGTTCCACCACGACGGCGTGAACGATATCGGCAGGACTCTCGCCGGACTGAATCAGCGCCACTACGGCAGCTTGAAGTGGTGGCAAACCAGGATTAAACGCAACACTTTCTATGTAAGATCCGGAAAAGAGACGCCCACTTTTTGTCGAGATCGCAGCCCCTGATGGTGATAGAGAATACGGTGCGTAACTTGCCTCGGCAGCCTCGAGTGCGGCGCGTTCCAATTCAGGCTCAGCATCGAACGCTTCAAACGACTCAAATAGGTTGAGCCGCGTTCCCTCATGCAATGCCACGCCACGCATATTGCCTAAATGCGCTGGACCAAAATGCTCCGGCAAAAGTTTTGCCAACGAAGTTTCCAAATTTCCAATCACAACGGGCAAACCGCACGTCAGTGAAAACTCAGTCATGAACTGGCGGCAATGACCGCATGGTGCTGCTGTCACAAAGAGCGCTTTGATCTCTCGCTCGCCGTGAATAAACGCGTTAGCCAGCGCCGCTTGTTCAGCATGAACAGCAAATCCACATACTTGGTTGGGAATCTCTACATTACTGCCGAAGTAGATGTTTCCACTGGCGCCGAGAACTATTGCACCGACGCAAAAATTACTGAGCCCAGCAAAAGCGCGCTTGGCGACGCGAGGCAAAAGCGCTCGCAAAACTTGCTCTAATGGCCTGCCCTCCTGCAACACGATTTCTTCAACCACAGCCTTCTCGAGCATGCCCGAGTATGTCGGCATCGTCTCGCGTTCGAGCAAGATGTTCTCGGTCCGTGGGCTTAACCCATCGCCGTCTTGCTTTTGACTTTCGGACATCGTCACCTCGATTATCTGGCAGCGCCACACATATACAGTAGATACATTACACAAAATACATGAAACGCGGACTCAAGAATACCGAAAACTACCGCACAGCCAAATCATCCAATGATGAATAGTTTGTTTCAAGATTTACCAAAACTCCACATGACATACCTCAAAACGTTGGCGGGGATTCAAAATTAGCCTCTGATCAAGCCAGCGCTCATGCGGTTTTCAAGCGATCAGTCTTAGAAAAATCTTCTCGTTACCCAGTCTAAAAACGGAAACTTGTTCGTTTTACCTCCGGTCTATCCAGGCACTTGCGCTAGAATCCGCGTCACCAGATGTGGTGGCATCGACAGTTAGCCGAAGGGAGAAAAATCATGGAAGCCGTACTTAAGAATAACAATCCACCGGAAAGCAGTTTTCGCATAAAAGACCTTATGGTCGGCGAGTTGCTCTGCCAGGCGGGCGTTGTTACCGATGCCCAATTGCTGCACTTCGCCAATCTAGCCCGTGCATCGAAAGCGTCTCTCGGCTCAGCGCTGGTGTTCTCGCGATTGCTCACTTCGAGCGAATTGTTTGTCGCCCGTCGTTTAGTAAATCGATATTTAAACGACTCCGATAATCCGGAGAAATATATCAATGAACTTCGACTAATCGTCGCCAAGAAAGCCAAGCCGATTGCCCGCCACAGTTCGATCAGTCTCGCCAAAATAACCAGGCGCCACGCGCAACTTCGCGAGCCACTGTTCCTAGTTTCCTAAATAGCTGCGATAATTTGCGCTGCACACCAGGAGGTGAACCCGATGTCCCAACAGGTCACAGTAATCGCACGTCTCAAAGCAAAGCCAGGCATGGAAGCAAAAGTCAAAGAAGTGCTTCTCAATATGGTCAAAGAAACCCATAAAGAGCCAGGTTGCATAAATTACGACTTGCACGTCAGCTCCGACGATCCTCTGGTTTTTCTTTTCCATGAGAATTGGGAGTCAAAAGAAGCGCTTGAAAAGCACAATCAGACGCCTCATTTGCTTAACCTCAAAGCGCTTGGTCCGGAGCTCTTCTCGGAACCAAGTGAAGTCAAGCTGTATGAACTAATTAGCCAGCCGAAAGCCGTGGCGGTTTCCTGACGTTTGCTTCGTGTTCCAGGAATACTCTGTGCACGCTTCATTTGAGCGAATTACTCGACCGTTGGTG
>CAZRMH010000046.1:0-28056 GCA_964600935.1 uncultured Candidatus Obscuribacterales bacterium | reverse complement strand
GCTGCGCGGAAACGTTTTATATCGGCAGGCGAGCGGCGGCTGGACTAAATCTCCTGACCTGTTCGAGGGAGTTTTGCACACCTCGACCGGCAATGGTGGCGTTCGCATTTTCTCGGGAAAAACACAACATACTTTCTATGCTTCCAACCTCCCTGGTGGTCGGCTCAAGGTGGTTGCCGATCTCAACATTCCGCTCTCACATCGCTCACCTTCCAGTCCATTAGTTTCGATTCCGCAGAGCGCCTCGAACAGTGCACCAGCATCGTATTCGCAGAACACCTACTCGGCACCATCGCTCTCCTATCCTGGCTACGCCCAGGATCCGTACGCCTCTCAGTACTAATGCTTGTTTAAACTCTAAATTTCGATCTCAAGAGTAGAACTGAGCCGCAGTATGGGTAAAGTAGTAGGTGGACGCCGTATTGGCAGTTCTTTCGAGTAGGCGTCCGATAAAGCTGTGAATCCTTGTGTGGGTTGGTTCATGTACAGACCTAAAAAACACGTCCGTCTTACGTCTTTGCCTCATGCTCCGCGAGGCGGCGATGTCAAAAGCCTGCTTGAAGAAGCTAAGAAAGCCAAGGGCTGTACGGTTGAGTTGCCCTGGAAAAATAAACTGACTGGCGTTCAGTATAGTCTGACAACCAGATTGGAAGTTGCCGGCGGCGAACCGATTTGGACGCTTTACGAGGGCGATGGCGGTAAGTCGCGAGTAGTTTGGAGTTCGCCCTTTGAAGATGTAGAGCTGCTCTACGACGTTTTAATGCTCTCGATTCCTGAAGAAGTCGATACAGAGTTTCGTCAGGCGCAGCCAGCCGCGCGTCAGCCTTCAACTGATATTCCTGATTTAAGCAGAAGCGCGAGCGCGCCGATGTCGAGCATGAATTCCGGTAGCTACGCTTCTCAAAGTAATGATAGTGGTTTGCTGACCGGCAACGAGTCGGTTGAAATTCCTAAGGGCTCACTCTCGTTTTACCAGTCGGGTTTGGCATCAGGTACCGAATTCGCGTTGTTGTCGGACGTTGAGGAGAAACCGAAGGCGAAGGCGAAAAGTAAAAAAGAAACTGACGCTGAAGACGCAGCCGCAGCAGCAGCTGCTGCCGCGACTGCTCAAGCTCAGGCCCAGGCTCTAGCGCAACAGCAGATGCAGCAGTCCGGCGCCTATCCGCAGCCCAACATGCAATCCGGTGCCTATCCTCAGCCCAATATGCAATCTGGCGCCTATCCGCAACAGCTGCCGCCGGGCATGCAATCAGGTTCTTACCCGCAACAGTATGGTTATCCGCCAGGATACCAATATCCAGGTTATCCGCAGGGCTACTACCCGGGCTATCCCGGTTACCCGCCCTATCAGTACCCGCCAGGTTACATTCCTCCTGCAGCCACTGTGGCGCTCCAGCAGCAGCACCTCCAGCAGGGCGGCGCGACGGACACCGGCGTGCATGCCACTCCGCCTGGCCCGGCGAAACCTAGACCAAATTTGAGATTGGGACAGTTTCTCGTTGAGTCGGGTCTGGTTCCTGAAAGCACTGTGGATGCGGCTCTTCAGTTGCAAGAACTGGTGCGATCAGGAAGTCTGTCGACGGCTCAGGCTGCCGAAGCCGTTCGCCGTGCTCACATTAGAGGTGGTGCTGTTGATCCTAAATTAATTGCCGCTCCAGTTTCGCCCAACGATCTCAAGACTGTGGCTCCGCCGCTCGGGCAGATCCTGGTCGAAGCCGCAATCATTCGGGGTCCAATCATCAGACAAGCCTTAAAATTGCAGGAGAGCATCAGGTCCGGAGAGATGTCTAAGGATGAGGCTCTGGACGCTTTGTGCCTAGAAGTATTTGGTGTCGGTCGTAAAATCCCTGACTCCACTGGCGAAACCACTGATTCAACGTTGGCGCTGGAATTGCTTCGCAAAGCTCAATTGGTCAGTGACTTCGATCATGAAACCGCCAGTAAAGTTCGGGATAAGCATGGCGGACAGCTTGTCAGTATTCTTGTGAAAGCCGGAAAGCTCGATCAGCACACCGCTGACGGTGCCTTCAAATGCAATCAACTGGTAAGTCAGAAAAAGTTGGAGGAGGGCAAAGCGATAATTGCGTTGCACTACTGCCAGCGCAGCAGAATCGATTTGGATTCTGCCTTGAAAGAGCTGGGCTGGGAGTCTTAGTCTTTTGACGAAACTCATTCTCATCGGCGTAGGCCGGACCGCGCTTGCCGTAAATCAGGCAGAACCCAGTCAGCGTTATGATACCGTGATTGGTACTAGTCGTCAGTCGACCAAGCTCGAGTTTCTCGAAGACAATCACATTCAGCCGATTCTCTTGAGCAGCGGATTTTCATCGGACTCATTGGCTGACGAATCACTCTCCAAGCTCAAACAGCTTTGTGAAAAGGCTCACGTGCTTGTCAGCTTTCCGCCGAATGAATCTGACGATCAGGTTTTATCGAAGATTGTTGAAAACGCTGACAAAGTCGTTTATATCTCAAGCACCGGAGTCTACGGTGCGACGAGTGGTGTGATTGATGAAAACTCAGCTGTGGAGTTTGACAATCCATCCGTTAAACCACGCTTGAGGGCTGAAGAAATTTGGCGTTCAATTGGTGCTATTGTTCTTCGAGCGCCGGCCTTGTATAGCCCTGACTATGGTCTGCATCTCAGTTTGAAAACTGGCAAGTACAAAATTCCAGGCGATGGTAATCGCTACTCATCGCGCATTCATTTAGATGATCTTGCGACGATTATTCATGCCGCATTTTTGAAAGCACAAGCCGGTTCGCTGTACGTAGTCGGCGATGATAAGCCCGCCACCCATTTGGAGGTCGCAACCTGGTTATGCAACCGACTGTCTCTACCTCTTCCTGATTCGATTCCACTGCAAGATGCGCATGTTACCTTACGAGCTAATCGACAAATTAACGCCCAGAAAGTCAAAGCGGAGTTTGATATTGTTTTGAAATATCCTACATACGTTGAAGGTTTCGAACACTGCTTGCGCGCGCATTGGGCATGAATCGTAAACACAGAAAGTGTGTCCTTGTTTTTTATGCAGCTTTTGCCGAATTATCGTTTGATTGCGATGACTGTTCATGCACAATTGGTAAACCGCTTCTTTGATCGCCATTTGTTTCGTGACTCATGAGAATTCTGCGTACGCATTGTTCTTGAATCTCTGCAAACAATTCATCTGCGGTCGGGGAGGCCACGCTGCCTTCGGCGAAGAAGACGGTACCATCCCAATCGGTGAAGATTGATAGAACGGCAAAAGAAGCTGTGCTTGGATCGATTGCAATTGCGGATGTGTGATGATACATGTGGAGCAAAATCATTTCAGTGCTTTGAAAGGAGAAACAAATTCCTGCTTTCAAATTAGTAAAGTGATCGTTCAGCGTATTGACATAGGCCGAGAGCTTTTGCGGAGAGGACCTGGCAACTCCATTCAACAGTTTATTTAGTGCATCGATGTCACCGCGGACGATGGCATAACAGATGTAGGAGAGAAACTTCCTGTCGGTTTCATCTATCAAACCGGAAACATCGTCCATTATGATTCGATTAACCAGAGCGGCGCGGATCTGCGGATCCGTCTGAGCGCTGTTGTAGATTGTATTGGATTCCTGAAATTTTACCCGAGCGATACAGTCGATGTACCTTTGAACATCCGATTCTTGAGTAGAATAGTAGTTCGATGGTTTATTCAATAGATCTGCGCACACGTTGCGTGAGCTGTCGATTCCATGCGCTTTTAGTTCAAGTGCGCGAACGTCGAAATCGCGATTGTTTTCTGAACGATTGTAGTTGGCGTACATATCGTAGATCCTCTTTTATGTTCTTCATCTAGTAATTCAAGCAGTTTATCCTTCCGGCAGGATTTCCGGCAGATCCACACCCACGAAGGGTTGCGGCGGGTTCGAGGATGGGATCTGCTGGATTGCCTGTGTCTTTACCTGGTGCGATTAACTAATCGCTCGGGTTACTTTTCTTTTCTCTTGTTCTCGGGAATCAAGTTTTGCAGATTTTTTTCGATGTTCTTTCTCTCCAACTCATGTAGTCCCTTTTCGGGAAACATACCCTTCAATCCATCGAGCAGGCTGCCCTTTGGCAGCTCTTGCTTAAATCGCGGCTGAGTCATATCACGCGTGGCATCGTCGCCGAGTGATTTCATAACATCGGCTGTTTTTCGATTGATGATTTCTCCTGGTTTTAAAACGACACTGCCGTCATTCTGTCTTTCAACGGCACGGAGTGTGGTTTCGCCGCTTTTTGCATTGATAGATACTGCGGTGTTGCCATTGCGATCGTAAACCAGCACATTGCCTTTGCTGTCGGTGCCCATCTCCAGACTAGCGCCAGCTTTCTTTAGCTGTCCGTTGATTTCCTTGATGAACTTTTCCATCTTGGCCGGGTCATCGGCTAATTTGCTCAGTGAGTCTTTCAGTTTATCGACGTTGCCATCTACCAGTGCTCCATGCATTTGCTTCAAAATTGCTTTGTCGCCATCAGGAATCAGTTCGTTGATTCCTTTGCCGAGTTCGGCCTTCGCCTCAGCGCGATCTTTGTCAGTTACCGGTCCAATCAAACGGCGCTCGAAGGAATGGTCTTTGAGCATGTCAGCGATGCTTTTGCCGGATTCGTTTTTATAACCTTCACGTGGTGATGCACCATTTTCGATACCATCAAAACTTCTGCCTCTCTTTATCGCATCTCGTACGGCTTCACCGACGGCTGAGCCCGCGGAATTCACAATGTCTGTCGGTTTTGTTCCGTTCGCAATCCCCTCTATTAGTGCTTTTCCGAGGGTGGATGGAGCTGATTCGGGACTTGGAGCGGATGGTTTTGCGTTTTCAACTTTGTTGCCAGTGACTGGATTTTTGCTATTGTCGATGAACTCGTTTAATAGTATGGCGCGGGCGGCTGCCGCTGCTGCGGTTGTCGTTCCGGCTGCTGATGCATCGTTCACTTCAAATTGGGCCATGGGGCGTTCCTCCTTAGAAACGGAATCTATTCAGTAGATTCAAAAATATGTAAATTAGGTGGCTCCCCAGCCCCTCGCTCACGTTTCGTAAGCTCCAGAGTCTATACTGGCGTATTGATGTTTTGGACAAAACGAGTGTGTTGCTTTTGAAACTCTGAAAACGCACAGCTTGTCTGCTTTTTGCCGCTTTTGAAGTGCTGAAATGAATGCTTTTCGAATTACTGTGCGTAAACGCGCAAGTCCGACCGTGCAATAGCACAGCGGTTTAAACACATTTAGAATCAACCTATGTATAAGTTTTAGTTGGGACTAAATTGAACGTGGAATTTTGATCTTCCTGGTGTGAAATGGAAATTCGAAAATCGCATTCCCGATTGGCACCTTAATGAGGATATCTGCGTCACGCGGGTTGATGTAAAACTGTTCTCCGGTGCGGGATTCGAAGGGCTCCAACCACACTGGAGTGAGACCGGCGAGTTTTGCTCTGCTGGGTCTAACCAGACCTGGCAAAGCGACGTCGGTATTTTCTGCAACCAAGCCCTCGCGAGACGGCAAGACACCTACTCGTTCAGGCACCGTATGTGATATCGCTTTCCATTCGCCGTAAACACCAAATACGTTTGGTGCCAAGAATAAAACTTGACCATTTGGTGGCACAAGACCGCGAACATTGCGCGTTTTTTGAATGTTTGCCAGCCAGGGACGAGTGTGAGTGAGGTCCCACATATTTCGTTCCTTGCCTATGCGATCGATGCGCTGGTGATCGACGATTGGAATCTCTTGTGTGTTGCGACCGAGGTCGTTGCTTAATCGTTCTAGTTTGATCGGACCGAGTTCGAACTCTTCCTGTTTATCGCCAACGTTAGTCACTGTCACAAGAATCGCCAACAACTCCCAAAGATCGACAACGGTGCAAGCAACGCGAATTCCGTGCGCTGACATATATCGGAACGGAAAATCGTTGTCGATAATTTCTTGCGCTCTAGATGAACCTGGTTCCCATGGGAATCTCAGTTCGCCCACAATCGACGGAGGCTGGCTGGCGATTACCGCCTTTTCTTTGATTTGATAGGACTGTTCGTACAAGCTGTGCGCGGTGTGGCGGTCTCCGAGACTATGGAAGAACAATGACTGCTCACGAAGCATTTCTGCTAAATCCAATTTCTTATTACCGGCGTGATGCTCGACAATTTTTCTTGACTCCGTGAAAAGCGGCTTGGCGTCTTCCGTCCAGCCATGCTTCGCCATAATCAATCCCAGGGTGTGCAACGACAAACCATACAACTGAGTGTCGGTTTTATCCAAACCTTTGAGAATGTTGATGGCCGCTTCGATGTGTTCTTTCGCTTCTTTTTCCTTGTTCGACTGATATTCGGTGTATGCCAGTCCGTACAGGCATTCGGCGCGTTCAACCGATCTGAGACCATACTCGATTTGAGTTTTTGGCATGGTGCTCAAATAGATGTTGTGAGCTTCGGCGAAACGAGATTGTTTGAGATAGAGTTGACCGAGCGCCAGTCTGCTGAGCGTCAAACTATGGGCTTCGCTGCCGACGTTCTTTGCTTCTTTGAGTGATTTGGTTAGCATGTTTTCGGCTTGAGCGAAACGTCGTTCCTCAAGTGCCGCTAGACCATTGCGATAATACTTTTCCCAAGGCGACGAATTAAGAACGAAGTCCGTCGTTTCAATCTTGCCTTCTTGCATTTTTCCAGGGCTTTGCTCTACCTTGGTTTCTCCGACCTTCTCGGACGGATTCTTAGCGTGTTCTCCGTTTTTTAGCGGTCCAGCAATGCTGAGCGCTTGCGCCGACACAGGGCTCGCTGACACGAGCGTAACGGCGCTTGAGAGTAATATGACAAAGTGATTCTTGCGCATTGCGGTAATAGAAGCCCAACTCACTACAGGATACTAAGTTTCTAAGAGCTTTGGCCATTTTTTCTCACTCAATGACTTAATAATGTCATGCCAATCGCCCAGTTGACGCTAATTGTCTATAATGGCTGCGGAAGCTCAAACGGGTATTTCCAAGGGGCGGCAGCCAGATTGGGCCGAAAACCGAGACCGGAGTCAAAAATATGCTCTTGGACGAAATGCGGGTGACACTCAAAATCGCTTTGGCGAGTCTGCTGACGCTCTGTTCGATTGTTATCATGTCGCATGCCGCAAATGCCCAGTCCGTGCGCGAACTGAACACTACACTCAACGTGGCTGCCACAGGAAACGTAGATGTTGTCGAGCAACTGAAAATTTCTTTTCCTCCGACCAAACAGCGAAGTCAATTTTATCGTGTAGTTCCGATCTGGTATCAACCTTCAAAATCTCCATTTCTTGTCGATGTCCATATGAAGAGCGTCTTGATGGACGATAAGGTTGCTGTTCCATTTAAGAGCTGGATCGCCGGCAGAGAATTTCACATCAAGATAGGCGATCAGAACAAGATCTTGAAAGGTGATCACAAGTTTCGCATTGAGTATGAAATCGGCAGAGGTGTGCAGTTTGTCAACGGCAAACCACAATTGTATATGAGCGTCACGGGCGATCAGTGTCCGTTTCCGATTGATCTGGTAAACGTTACGGTCAATTTGCCAAAGGGAACAAATCTCAGTCAGGTAACGGGCGCCACCCTGTTTCAACCAAGTGGTTTGCGACGCAGCGTGCCCCAATCGGCAGGCGGTCGTCTGAATTTCACTGCGCAGAAAGTGAAGCCGTCACAAGACGTAATTGTCATTGTCGATATGCCGAAAGGAACTGTGGTACCGCATTCGGTGCTCTTCGATTGGGTGATTTATTTACAAAAGTTCTACCAAGTTTTTGTTCTGCCGGCTGCGACGATTATTCTTCTCAGTGCCTGGTGGTTTTTCTACGGGCGCGATCCTGGAGCTGAGAAAGGTGCGAATGCAAATGATTGGCTGCCTCCCGTCTCGATTACACCAGCAGAGGCGGGTACCTTAATTGATGAAAGCTGTGATTTGCGAGACATTGTTTCTACTGTTATCGATTTAGCAGCCCGAGGCTACATCAAGATTCGAGTTCTTCCATACACTGGTTTTTTGTATCTCGACGATAAAGATTATGAGTTTACGAAACTGAAATCAGCTAGCGATCCGACACTAAAACCTCATGAAGAGCTATTCCTCAACGCCTTGTTCGGAATGTCAGATCGGACTTATCTCTCAGCGATCAAAGGAAATTTCGCTGAGTACCTGCCGTCGATAAAACGATTGGTTTACGAAAATCTGGTTACTGAAAAATTGTTCGCACGCGATCCGGAGATCGATCGAAGAAATTTCCTTGCTGTCGGTGCCGCCGTTGCGACCGTTGGAATCGGCTTATTGGGCGCATCTACGTATCAGCTTGGCGGTCAAGCTACGGCTGCCGGAACGGTGCTATCTGGTGTGATAATTTTGCTTGCTGCCAGAGCGATGCCGCGGCGCACATCGAAGGGGGTAGCCGCCAATAAGCAAATCGGCAAGTTCGAGTGGATGATCGCTTATGGCGACAAAAAGGAAATGCAGCGAGCGGCAAGTTCTGACCCGGATTTGTTCTCGAAGTATCTGGCCTACGCCGTCATCTTCGGGCATTCTGAGCGATGGGCCAGCGCATTTTCTGAGATGATTCGTCAATATCCGGAATGGTTTACAGTCGATCAGAGTTTTCTACCTGAAGATTTCAACACGGTGCGTTTCGTTAATTTGCTCAAAGCCAGCTTGAGGACGATCGATAAAGCTCTTACGGATCGTCCTTACACGGCTCATACCTCTAACTTCAACACGCTGATGGGCAATCGCCATCACCACTAATAATTTTTGCGCAACCCTGGATCAACTCTCACACCTCCTAAATTTCGTTAGAGCAATGTAGTAGTGAAAGTCAGTTGAGAGAACCCGCTTTTCGCTGACTTTGTACAAACGGGGAGCGCGGGACTCTTGAGCAAGTTTTTTGTGCTTGATGGAACATAATGAATTTTCCAACGTCAACTTCAGGCTTATGGTCAATTGTTCGCGATTCGAGTGGCGCTAAAACCGCTTTGGCGGCCAGGCTGCTGGGAATAATCAGACTGGGTGTCAGTCGGGAGGTCAGATGAAACGAGCCGTAAAATCGTTTCCGCACGCAAAGCCGATGGTTTTGCCAATTTCTGGTCTGGCTCTGGCAGTTGTTCTTTCGGGACTCGGAGAAGGCGCTCTAGCCGCGAACAGTCATCCTGCGAAAAAGGCTGTTAAACCAGCCAGCACAACTGCAGCTAAATCGAAAGCCGCATCGCTATTGAGTGCGCCTATGTCGGCTACTCTGGATAACCTTCCAGCGAAGCGCGCGGACGAGTCAATCGCGGTCGCACCGCCAATTGAGAATGGCAAGACGCGCGCGCACAAACTCCTCAAAGAAGGAGCGCGACAGCATCGCTTAGGCGAGTATGCTGAGGCTGAGAGACTTTTCCGCGAGGCTGTCGCTAACGATCCTCGTAATGCAGATGGATTTTTTAATTTGGGTGCCCTCGCCGAAGGGCGCGGTGACCTAATTGATGCGCTTACTCAATATCGATCCGGGCTGAGCATCAAGGCGAATGACCCGGCATTGAAGGAAGCTGTTCAGTCGATAGAAACGAGATTGGCTGCTGGAGAAAGAACTCCTGCGCAGGTCGAGAATCAGCGTCATGGTTCGTTTAAATATCCGCCGACCATGTTCTCCAATCCCAATCCGACAGTTGGATTTTCAGAGCCTCAAGTCCTCACGGTGCAGCCTTTCGAGGCACCGCAGTTGACTACTTCGACTGACTCGCCGCCGATTTTGCCGGTGAGCAATGATGGACCGTTTCAACTCAATTCGACTCAGAATGCGGCTCTTGGTCCTCGCGGTAGCTATGGTTCACTGAATGGTAATTTAGGTACCAACAGTTCTCAACCGCCGACCCTCAGTGTTGGTCAGAGGAATATGGGCGCAAGACGAATCGGCGGTGGAGCGATGAGTGCCATTTTGAACATTGGTATGCGGTCGGCATTGTCTGGAACCGGATTGCATTGCCCGGCTTGCCGATTGCTCCGGTTCTAGGGAGGCCGCGTGCGGAGCTGGTTGCTGCTGGTCTTGTTTGCGCTTTTGGTAAGCGCAGAGCCATCGTTTGCTGCAAATAAATTGAGAATTTCGCGACCGCTTGCAGCCCCGAGTGCGATTTGGAAACCGGTTGCTGAAGCGGAGCAAGCTGAGTTGAGAATCTCGAGACCGGCATCTAGTGATCAGGTGGAAATAAAGACTACAGAAGAAACTCCTGGGGATAAAAACTGCGCTGACCGACCGGGCTTGAGAAGTTGTGGAACGCAAAGTCGAGTGCAGGAAAATCATCCATCGAATTTCGGTACTACTGGTGGTGCTATGCCAATTTGTAGCAACACCCAATCGATTAGCGATGATCCGACAAAACGGCTCAATCACACGTGTTGCGATGTCTTTAGTGAATACTTTCCGATCGCGATCGTTGGTCCATCACGGCACTTCGGGATGTGGCTGCGGCTAAATTTATATCCGACATTATGCAGTTCGGTGCTCTGCCAGAGGCAATGCGCGGTCAATGGATACGAGTCCTGTAACGCACTTGGTGTAGAGCGCAACTTGATTCAATCTGTTATTAACAGCACTGCTGGTGACTGCAGTAGCGGTGGCTGCTGCGAAGCCGAGCCTACTGGCACAACTTCTGCAGAACGCGACCAACAAATCAGCAGGCAGCCCTGATGAGCTGCCACCGGACGGTTCTACGAACTGTGGGATACTAAAGTTCTAAACTGCCTGCATTGGCTGTTTCGCCCTGACCAGGTCGAGCGCTAGTTCGCCTGCATCCAATCTGTTTTCTGCCAGCTTAACCAGTTCTGTCGCCGGAACATCAAGAGCCACAGCCAGTCGAAACATATTTTTTACCGACAAATTTCGGGCACCGCGTTCCAAATCCCCGATGTAGGAGCGATGAAGACCACTTCGTCTGGAGAGTTCGCTCTGCGACAAATTACGTTTTTTCCTGCAGTCTCTAATCACCGCGCATAGTGATAGCACGAGGGATTCGTATTCTTCTGAATTTTCCACACTCAACACCCCAAAAAACCATACCTAGCTCGATCTAATCATTCGTGGAGGAATTCCATAACCCCCATAAGTGGTAGGACTGCCTGAGTGGTTATCACCCTATTGAGGCATCCCAGTAACAGAATTTGTCACTAATATGAGGGGCTGGCTAACTGTACAACACTGGAAGACCCAACCTGGCGGGTTTAAATAACACGGACAAAAAAAACATTTGCGCGGTTGGAACTCTCTGAGATCACCCGCGTCTCAAAATTTAGTTGTGGTAAGGTTTCTCCTTTTTGGGACCGAAACGAACCGCAGCTATTGGTAGGTTCGCGTTCGAAACCTTTTATTGGACACTGCAAGTCGGTCGAATGCCACTTGTTTACTTTGGAGCACCGGAGGATTCCTTTTATGTACGAACCTAAGACTGGAAATGAAAGAAGCGTCAACCTTTTAGGGTTGTTCTTCGGACTGGGCCTCGCCTTTACCGTCGGTTTCGGTGCGCTGTGTTTTGCGACCAACAGCGGACATGACAGTGCCGCGCATCCGCAGAAACAGGCTGGTCATGCCCCGATTCACAGCGAAGTTTAGTAGCCATTCGACCAGTACGTGATACTGCAGGTTATTGGTGCGAGAGTTCAGGACTGCTGTGAATTTGATGACGTTGCATCAATCTGGTTGCGCTTCTGATCCTCGATTTCTGTCCAAGTGCCAAACCATCGAACTATCTTGCCTGTGTGGTCGCGCATGGCGACGGCCCTGCTCAAATGCCACAGATGACCCTGGGCTTTCGCCATTCCGGCTGCCCGTTTGAGGCGGAATTCGAGTTCAAAGGTGTCGCCAGTTATGATTGCTTCCTTCATCTGCTTTATATAAACTTCGCGATCCTGCGGGTGAATCAGTAACAGCCATGCGTCAGTCTTGCCTTGCTCGGGAGACATGCCGGTGTATTCGAAAAATCTATGGTTCCAAAATATAACTGAGCCGTCTGCATTGGCGCTGTACACTATGTGTGGGATGGCATCAGCCAGTGTTCTAAACTGTGATTCGCTCTCAGCCAGCTCTTCCTGCGCGCGCTTTTGCGCCTGAATGTCCGTAGTGGTGCCAAACCACTTTGTCGAATTGGTCGTCGAATCATAGAACGGAATGCTGTGCATCAAATGCCAGAGATATTCGCCTTTGCTGTTCTTGCAGCGCAATTCCATAGCGAAGCTCGTGTTCGCAAGAGCTGCTTCGTTTCCACGGTCCAAAGCTTCCTTCAAATCGTCAGGATGAACTACATTGACCCATGCCCAGCCGTTATCGAGCTGGCGCCCCAGTCCGGTAAATTCATAGAACCGGTCGTTAGCATGAGTGGTTTTTCCCTCACTGTCTGCAATCCACATCATATGTGGCATGGCTGCTGCAAACATCAAAATTTGTTTTTGTAATTCATCATCAAGTTCAATTTGCGCTTTTGGCAAGATTGCGCTCGCCTCGCTGTTCTTCGGTGCCATTGACTGCATTTTGAGGCGATTGAGTTCCTTTTCTAACCACGAAATGCGATCGGAAAGTTCGGTTGTTGCAACCTCAGAACCCGTGTTGAGATCTGATTGATTTTTTTGGTGCACCATGGGATGGGAGATTCCAGTGTTTGCGAGATAAGTTAGCGAATTGAATTGTCAAGAATATCATAGCTGCCCAAAAGTTTCGGCAAGATTTGCTTAGATGTGAGGTTTTGTAGGGTTAAGCTTTTTAATACGACTAACACTGAAACGGGCTCAGGGTTTTCCCTCTTTAGAGTAGATTAGAGAAATCGTAAGCTAACTACAAGAGAACTCCCAGTAACGCCTCGTCTAGCCAGCGGGGCGTTTCTGCTTTGCAGGCGGATTCTCTCTGTCATATTTCGCTGGGGCGTCGATCAGATGTTCTTTTCGTCAGTTAGAAACGTCAGCGCCCGGGTTAACTCAGTTCTGACGAACAACTTCTAAATTTTGACGTTTCCTTTATGACCTCGCGACTTAGATTAGGAGAGTACTTGATGCAATTGAGGCGGAGGCGAGAGGTTATGGAAATGTTCATCTATTTCAAAAGTCTGGGAAGGTACCTGGTTCAATCCCCCGAACATATTCGCGAAGAACTGGTCAAGGAACTGCGCGAAAGAATGCACCGCAGTAAGGAAGAGCAAAGCTTCCGAACTGTAAATGAAGGGAGAACCGAGACCTCTCTTGGATTGGCGAAACTGATTGCACGTGACCCAGACGCTCCCGCCTCCGTTCTTTCTCGCTTAGTATGCACTGGTGAGCCCGAGATTCTGGAGCGCATAGCCGAACATCGGATGGCTAGTCCCTTCACTCTTGTCGAGCTATCCAGAAGCGAGCACGCTAACGTTCGCATGGCAGTCGCTGAGAATGCCAACACACCCGAGGCGGTCTTATGCGAACTGGCTCGCGATCAAAACCCGGATGTCAGATATCGGCTTGCCGAAAATCCAAATGTGTACGTGACGGTATTGCTAATTCTCGAGGAAGACGAAAACCCATACGTGAGGATGAGAGCCAGTCAAACGCTCGAGCGTCTTGATTTCGGATACAGAACGGCATTTGCTGCCTGACAATAGGCGGGCTGCAGGAGGTGATGTTATATCGAGTGATATATTTGTCGTGATCGATTGAGAATGGACAAGGCTATCCACACAGAGGTCCTAGTGAAGAGGATCGAAGAGACGAAAAACACGACACCAGGCATATCAGGAGCCAATCACGGCGAAAGTGGCAAGGACTTTCAACCGGGTGGGGGTGTACTGAGTGTGCTTGGTGTCGTGTCGCTTACTACAATCGCTGCATACATTTTGGAAAACGTTGATCGCGGATTATCTATTCCAGTGCATTCCGCCAATATCGTCATGCCCTATCTCTTAGGAATTGTTTGGGCGGCATTGAAATACGATCGCTTTTGGGCGATTGTTGCCGTGGTACTGAATGTGATGTCATTCGCATTTTTCTATATTCGACCGATTTACATTCACGAACCACGAAACTTTGATTACGTGCTGATCATGGTTGTATTCTTAATCGTCGCGATTATGATCAATGAACTTGCGTTTAAGGCAAGGAAACAAGCTGAGCGATTACATGCCATTGAAGCGCAGATCGATAGAGAGCGCATGCGGAACACGCTGCTGCGATCTGTCTCTCACGATTTACGCAGTCCGTTGTCGACGATTATGGGGGCCTCGAGTTCTCTTCTCGATGCGACTGGAAGGCAAGTATCAATGGCTGAGCGCAAGGAGTTAGCGCAATCTATTTGTCGCGAGAGTAAACGTTTGGATAGGCAGGTTTCCAATCTTCTAGAAATGACCAGCCTCGAGTCCGGTGGATTGGTCTTAAACAAAGAGTGGTATGGTCTGGAAGAAATTCTTGGTAACGCGCTCACATCGCTTGAAGGTTCGCTTAATGAGAAAGAAATCGAGATCAAGATTGGCGAAGACATTCCGCTCGTTTTTGTTGATGGCGTATTGTTCGAAAAGGTTTTTATAAACCTGATCGAAAACTGTTTGAAGTATTCACCTGATGGACGCTATCGAGTGTCTATTTCGAAAACTGATTCAACCGTTGATGTAGAAGTTTTCAATACCGGAAATCCGATCGTCTCAGGCGAAGAACAATTGATTTTCGACAAGTTCTATCGCAGCAAAAATTCCGGCGCAGAGACCGATGGCGCTGGTCTTGGGTTGGCGATTTGTCGCGCGATATTGAATTTGCATGATGGAAAAATTTTCGCGAAACCAGGACTTTCGAATGGCGTATCGATGAAATTTTCGTTGCCGATTTTAAAGGATATTCCGCAGATGGAAACCAAAGAGGAGTAAGTTTTTGCCTGGAGAAGTTTCACAACAACCGACTATTTTGATTGTCGAGGATGAACCGGAGATCCGCAGATTCCTTCGTATCTCGTTGGTCAATCATGGTTACACTTTACTTGAAGCACCGAAAGGTGAGGAAGGTTTGACTCTGCTGGCGGAGAAGAAACCGTCTCTGATAATTCTTGACCTGGGATTACCTGATATTGATGGTGTCACCTTTACGAAACGCGCTCGGGAGTGGACATCTGTTCCTATCATTGTTTTGTCTGCACGAACGCATGAACAGGACAAAATCGATGCTCTGGAAGCTGGTGCCGATGACTATGTGACTAAACCGTTTGGTGTGTTGGAATTGTTAGCTCGGATCAAAGTCGCATTTCGTCATAGCGTTAAAGGTTCAAACACGGTTGAAGAGCCTGTTTTCACAACCGGTGACATCAAAGTTGATTTGTCGAAACGTACAGTTTATGTGAAAAATGAAGAGGTTCACCTCACACCAATCGAGTATCAGATTTTGACTATGCTTGTGAAGAACGCGGATCGCGTGGTGACTCAGCAGGTTTTGCTCCGCGAAATCTGGGGACCCGGACACGCTAAACAAGGGCACTATCTAAGGGTTTACGTCGGAACGCTCAGGCAAAAGTTGGAAGAACAGGCGGCCAGACCGAAGTATCTAATCACGGAACCAGGCGTTGGCTACCGGCTTCGCTTGATTGACAATGAACTCGAGGAGAAAGACTGATAGTCGGTTAAAGTGCGGTATCAAAAATGGTGTCACACAGCCGTTCTTTTCGTTCTATTTTATCTCGCTCGGGGATGGTGATCGCAATGATAGAAGGATGTCTCTTGAGGTTGGCGTCAATGGGCACTCTTTGTCTGGATGTAATCGGTAAGTCAAAAATTCGACGACCTCTTTTTCTGAATGCGTTTCCACTAGTTGTTTAAGCAAATTTGAAATCTCTTCATTCTGTTTTGGATAGACAAACATCTTAAGTGCCGACACAGTAGCATCCCAATGTTTGCTCAAACCGTCTTGTTGAAGTTTCTCAATTAGTGCTTCTGCTTCGTCTCTCATCGGTTGAAGCGTATCGTTTCGCGATTCAATTTGACTACTCAGATTAGTGACTGCGCTCATCCAATCCATTTCCAAATCCATGTCATCGGAGCTGCTACCGAGGTCTTTGCCGGTGAGGTATTGGGATCTCGCATTGTTTCTTTCTATCTCTTTTTCCACATCTCGTACCGAAATGAAATTCATACTGTCAGGTGACCAGCCGGTAACTGCCGCAGCGATGCTTTCTCCGATCTCTAACGATTCGCTTGAGGCTAAAGTGCCTTTGATCGCATCGGCCCAATAGTTTTTAAACTCCGCGATGTATCCGTCATCAGATTTTTCTACAACGGTCACTGATACAAGACTCCCATGAACTGGAAGTGACATGAACTTGATCTCTTCCTCTGATGTGGTCGTATCGAGTTTGACTGACTCTGAAGAGTGAGTGAACATGAGCCTTTTCCCAAAATAGGAAGTAAACGATGCCTCTAGCTCAATCCCAGTTTGCAGGTTTGGATTATCTGAAGAAAGCACGCCCTGTCGCCTATCCTCTGGCAACGAGACCAAATATTTCACCCGAGGTGGATTAAGCTCATCGTCTTTTGGCGCAGAGCCAATTGTGCAACTAACTTTCTGTCCAAAGAAATACGGGGGGAGTAGTTTTTCATCAATGTTTGTTGGCATAAAATGCATCCTCAACGCTAATTTCTATCAAAGCAGCTGCGCTCCCCAAAATCAATGTTGGTGATGTTCTGATTTTGGGCGGCTTCTATTGATTCTCCAAAATCGATAAATCCTGAAAACGACCGCTTTTGAGGATGCCATTGAGAGGATTCGGCCTTACAACAAATTGGTTTTTGAAGCTGATGACTTAATGAATACCTCTTTTACTGAACTCTCCGTTTTATTTCAGTGTCGATAAGATTGTCTTCATTGGCTAGGTTCGGTTGGATGTGTGGAAAACGGGAGTTTCAGTAAGAGTCCTTACAAAATTACTCCAAGCGTTCATAATGGCTATATTCGAAAGGCTCGCAGGAATTCCAATGGTGGTTCTTCACATCGTGTAGACAAATTCCAATCGGCCCTGCGACTAAAAGGTAACGAATCACTAGACACGGTGGGACTGTCGAAAGGCAGCGTTTGTGAGGCTCTGCAGGTAGAACCTCCGCCGAGCGAACGCGTCCCATTGTGTCCGATTATATACAAGGTGAACGTCATGACTCAGCATTCTATTTTAGTAATTTCTATAATCATCGTTTTGATTGTAGTCGCGTCTTTGGTGCGTGAAATTTTTAGGAATCTGGTCGTTCGCCAAACAGTTTCAGAGTATCAGCGCGGGTTGTTGTACCGTAATGGCAAATTTGTAAAGTCTCTAGAACCGGGCTCGTATTGGCTTTGGAAGTTCAATACTTCTGTCACTAAACTCGATATTCGTCCAAAATTCTTGACGTTGCCAGGTCAGGAGCTGTTGACGGTCGACAACATGTCGGTGAAGGTGAGCTTGTCCGTCAACTACAGAATAGTCGATCCATATGCGGCGGTTCAAATGACGGATGACTTCTCTGCGGCACTGTATACGGTGGCACAGCTGGAGCTGCGCGAGTTGGTTGCGCCAATGACAATTGATGAGCTGATGGTCGCGAGACCAGCAATTTCAGAAGGTCTACAAAAGAGAATTGCCGGTAGAACGGTAGATTTCGGGCTCGAAGTGATTAGCGCGGATATTCGCGACATCATGCTTCCTAGTGAGATCAAAAAGATCATGACTCAGGTCGTGAAGGCTCAGAAGGAAGCACAAGCTGCCCTTGAAAAAACTCGTGGTGAAACCGCCGCCTTGCGCTCGCTGGCTAATGCTGCGCGTATGCTGGAAGCCAGCCCGGCTTTGATGCAGTTGCGGCTGTTGCAGTCTATTGGTGAAACGTCCGGTAACACGATTGTTTACGGCGTGCCTGCAAACGGAGTTGTAACGGCGTCTGTTTCGAGACCAGAAGATGCGTAGAGCGGAAGCGGGTTGCGAAGCCCGCTTCCGCTTTTGGTTCGATGATTGATTCTTGTTTGACTAGATGTTGGTGGCGATCATGTCGTCATCGACTTCGTCGCCAGCTGGCTGCTCACTAATTGCGCGGCCTTGATGGCGCTTTCCACCCATCTTGCCGTGGCGTCCGTGATGTTTGCCACTAGATTTGAGCGATCGGTATCGCATTGCTTTTCGTTGCTCTGGAGTCAGTTCTTCTTGCATGTCCAGACGTGATGCGATTGCTACATTTGCAAGTTCGGTCTTCAAAGAATTGATTTTTTCTTGTGTCGAGAGAATTGCTTTTCGGTCGATCGTATCCTTGGTGAGCAGATCCTTCATCAGGCGTTTTTGCTCTGCCAGAGCTACTTTCTTAGGACCAACGTCATTCAGGAGTTTGTTTTTGAGTTCGTAGAATTTTTCTTTCTGAGCATCAGAAAGTTGCATGATTCTTTTCGAGCTGACTGCACCGTCGCCGCTTAAAACATTGACGCTCGTTGACTGTGCGAGCGGCAAGCTGGCGATTTCATCACCGGATGTAGATTGTGCAAATGCGGGGATGGATGTTTGCGCCAAAAGTGTGAGCGCGACCAAAGTTACAGCAAATTTCATTTGCCTCTCTCCTTATAAAAATGGAATTGATGTATTGGGTCGGGCAGTTTTGACGTCGTGCACTGCCCTCTACTTTAACTAACGAAATTTCGGACTAAAAAGTTCAATTTTTCTGGATAAAATTTCCAAGTTTTTTCAAAGAGCCCACAGGTTCGGACTTAATCAAAAAATGTCGAAGTGTCTGGTGTGTGGGGGGTCATCTCGAAACGAGTCGAGTGGAGTCGGCACGAGTGGAGCCGAACCGAACCTGCTTTGCTCGATGGTTTTTCCTATTGCGAAAGAATGTAGTTCGACAGAGTGCGGACACCGAACCCTACGCCACCCTTGCTCAATTCATTAGCATTTTTTTCCGACCAGGCAACACCTGCGATATCCAGGTGAGCCCAAGGTTTGCCTTCCACGAATTCCTTGAGGAACATGCCGCCGCAGGAGCTGCCTGCTTCGCCGCGCGAGCCGGCGTTGATCAAGTCAGCAATGTCGCTTTGCAGAGCGGTTTTATATTCGTCATACAAAGGAAGCTGCCAGTATTTTTCGCCGGATTTTTCTCCAGCGATAATCAATTGATTGATCAAGTCTTGATTGGTGCCCATGATGCCAGCCGCCACTCTTCCAAGTGCGGTGACTACGGCGCCGGTCAAAGTTGCGACGTCGATTAATTCGTCAGCTTTTTCTTTGATAGCGTAGGTCAAGGCGTCGGCGAGAACCAGTCTGCCTTCAGCATCGGTATTGTTTACTTCAACTGTTTTGCCGTTCATTGCCGTGATGACATCTCCCGGGTGAAGCGCGTTTCCACCAGGCATGTTTTCTGTCGCGGCAACTACTGCCACCACGGATACGTTCGGCTTCAACGCACCGACGACTTTCATGACGCCAAGCACGCAAGCAGCTCCGGACATGTCGTACTTCATTCGCTCCATACCTTGAGCCGTTTTCAGAGACAGTCCGCCGGAATCGAACGTGATTCCTTTTCCGATGATGCCGACTGTCTTTTTAGATTTCGGCGCCGTATATTTGAGAACGATAAATTTTGGTGGCTCATCGGCACCGCGGGCGACACCAAGAAATAACCCCATGCCGAGCTTTTCCATTTGCTGAGAGTTCAGAACGGTGCAGGTCAAATTGTTTTCGCGGGCGATTTCTTTAGCTTCCAACGAAAGACGAGTTGGTGTCATATAAACGGGCGGCTCAGTAATTAATGCCCGTGCGAATGTTGTTGCCTCGGCTAGTGATTCGGCCTCACGAACCGCTTTTTGAAATACCTTCTGTTCCAAGTTCACACCACCCAAACTTAAGGTGATGACTGGCTTTTTCGCTGCCGCCGCTTTTGTTTTCGCCGCACCGGTTGCAGGTTCTTTCTTATCTTTCTGTGATTTGTATTTATCGAAATCGAAACTTCCTAGCACCCAACCTTCGACAGCAGCGCCGACGTTTTCGGTTGCCGCACTACCTGCAGTGGCAATCGCTGGAGCAGGCGCTTTTTTCGCTCTAGTAGCTTTTGCTTTCTCGGTCGGCGCAGAATCTTTTTCGCGCAGGTATAAAACTACCTTTGCACTGCTGCCGTTTGTCTTGACTTTGCGAGCCACAGCACCAGCTGCTTTACGAACGACTGTCGAATTGTATTCGTCCTTCGCACCTAGTCCTACGACCAACATGCGTGACGCCGTAATGTGACCGAATGTCGGAACCGAAACGATTTCGCAAGCTTTGCCTTTGAACCCTTCGTTATCTAGATGATGTTTCGCTGCCTCTTGAAGTGCTGATGGCAACTTGCCGTCGAGAGTCTTCAATACCTTGCCGGCATCTTCGCCTTTGAAAAGCCCGACTACAACTATGTCTCCTTTGGTTTGAGATAGTGTTGTTTTGACATGCTCGAAATTCATCTCTAAGATTCCTACTAAAACGATTTGAGTTTGACCGAAGAGATATTTTAGCCCATGCGGGGCTGCAATCAGTGTTCGCTTCCAAACTTTTCTTTAGAGAATGTGATGTCGTTTAGCCGCGGTGCGTGTCGATTATCCGCGTCACTATTTCGTCGATTATCGCCGGGTCGCTCTGTCTTCGGCAATATGCCAGGTATGCTTCCATCCAACGACGCAATTCTAAGAGCACTGCAGATACTGGTGCGCCAGAGCGTTTGACCTGACTGAGGTTGACTGAAACTCTGCCCTCGTGATCGATGTGAAAACGGTTGGATGCAGGCGAGTCGCCGTGTACGTAATGCAAGCTCGCTTCCAGGATGCTGCGATTATCATCTCGGCCGATGACATCCTGGATTTCCGCCGTGATTTTTTGAAAAACTGTAAGTGGTCGAAACAAACTCGCTTGCTGAACCGAAACGAGTTTATGTTCGATTAGAAGCGCGATTGCCTTCATGATCATGTGACCGGGCCAAGATTCGTACGATGTTATCACTTCGTCGATTGTGGACAAGCCGTCGATTAGCTGCACCAATTCCAGGATTTTGACTTTGTCGCTCTCTGTCGGTGTAGATTCGTCTAGATATGCGAGTTTCTTCTCGAGAGTTTTCTGCCAGAGCGTTTCAAAGTTCCAGACCCGCTCCAGAATGGTGTTCTTGCCGGATGGCAAGGTGCTTAGAATCTGAGCGACTTGGTCCTGATAGAGCGCAGAATCAAGCAGCATTTTGTCGAGCGATGTCTTGAGAGCGCAGGTTTCATCGAGTTCTGAATTTGTTGCTTTATCTTTGAAAACGAAAATTCCTTCTGACCAGTCTACGAGAAACTCAGTCATAGCCTCAATTCCAACCAGGCGATTCATCTTGGCGTGAGTTGGACGTCCCATTGCGAATGAAACGCTACAAGACTTATCTCTGTTTTCCACAGTCAGTAAGCCAGTTTTCTTCGCTGTCGACAATGATTGCAGAAGTCCTGCCGTATCAATTGCACCAAGACTGCCAATCATTGAATCGCGCATTGAATCTGAATTTATCGCGCGTTCTTTCCCTGATGAGTCTTTTGTGCGTTCGGCGTTGTAACCACCGTACAAATATTGATCGTCGAGCAGAACTTCGAGTTCACGTGTGCTGAGGAAACCCTGACGGATAGCCAATAATCCGAGATAGGTTTTTTGTTGTTTTCCCCAGCCTTCCTCTTCCTGTTTTTCCAACAACTCCTGTAACTGAGACTCGTTGAGGATTCCAGCTGCCACCATGTATCGACCTAAACGAAAACGTTTGCGATTGTGGTAGCAGTTCGAGAGAAATTGAACGCGCGCAAAAATTGGATAGATGAATCTCTGCGATTCCAGTTCTTGCAGGATGCGGAGCGTCTCGTCCGCTGGAAGCTGATTGCGGGCTTCCAGGGTGCGCACGATTGATTCGACGGAAGAATAATCATCGACGAGCTGCAAAACCCAGTTTTGTGGCGCGGGGAGCGTGAAGTCGCTCTTCACTTCGCGGCCTTCTTGTCTGGCGACCGGAATCGAGTTGTAGAGGATGTGCGTTGCAAGAGTGCTTCCGCCGCCTCGCAATCTCCTGCGATCGATGCCCGACACGGTTGCGCACACGTAATCCGCTAACAGTGGGTGTCTTGCGAAGATGCCGAATGGACTGTCGTAGACGTTCAAAGTGAGAGCGCCGGAGGTATCGTCTTTCGAAAGCGTGATCGCGCCGTCTGCTTTGACGAATAACAGCACGCCGGATGGCTTCAACAGCCGTTTTGCGTACTGAGAGAACTTTGCCAATGCATCGAGTGGAATTGAAAACCCTGTCTGCATCAAATCAATAATCAGACCATCGACTGATTTTCCCGCTTCAACCAAGCGGTCGAGCTGGGCGAAGAGGTTTTCTCGATACGAATACGTCAGAAAAGTCTGGGCGGCACCGAAATAACCTCTCTCGTCGAGGGTCAAATCTCGGTCCGTTTCCAGTTTGCGTCCTTGTAAGTCGCTGTTTGAAGTAGGACGACGCAATTTACGGAACCTTTCTCTGTTGCTGATTTCAACCTTTAATATTCCCAGTTTGATGACTAGTTCGATGTTATTTAGCAGGAACTAATCAATGATACCGGTGATATCAAAATTTCTAGTTTGCTCTGGGCGGGGTGGCGACCGGCGTTGTAGCTGCTGGAGCGGCTTCTGCCGGTGGTGTTGGGGGCGGTGGTGGTGCGCCGATTACAGTTCCCATCAGGTTTTTCGTGAGTGGGTCTGGCGGAGCGATGAACAATCCCTTGATCAAAATATCTTTTTTGACTTTGCCGCAGTCAAAAATCAAATCATGTTTTCCGCCAGTGACCAGGCGATGGCGCGTGCCGCCGCTCAGTGGTGCGGACATTGCTACCAATTTATAAGGCTCCTGGTTTCGTCCGGTCAAACCAATGTACTTGGGGATGCTGATTAATGCTGGTTCTGCGATCCAGGCTTTGGCAAGATCCATGCGATTGGTGCGCATACACTGAACGAAAGATGTGATCACTTGCAGTGGAACATCTTTTCCAGGCGTCCCAGCAACCGTGAAATGTCCGCCGACGAATTTCAGAACGATCTGATAAGAAGATGATTTTGGTCGGGGCATTCCGTTTTTAGGCTTATCGCTCGGCTGTTCGGTTGTTTCCGGCGCGGCAGTCGGAGTTGGTGAGGCAATCGACAAGACCAAATCATTTCCGCTGAAACTGACTTGTCCGGACAGCGTCTGCATAAAGTGGGACGGGATCTGCGAGAAAGGCTCTGAGGTCGCTGACCAGGACGTGCCGCCTGGTCGATAGGCACCAAGGTAGACCAGACCTGTCGCTCGGTCTAGTCCGGCTACGACCAGCATACTGGGACCTTCTACCCTGACGGTTTTCTGAACAATCTTTCGTTTCACCTTTACGTTGGTTGTTGTGGTGGTAAACGAACGGACAATCTTAGCCGCGGTGATGTTGACTGTATCCGGAACCGGAACGATTACGGCGCGGGCACCGGGGGTGCCTTCGGCGGTTTCCCCGCCACCGGACTGAATCACCATAGTGTGGTTGTGTTGTGAACCTGAAAAGGTCCAAACCCGAGCACCACCGGCGTCGATACCACGAGCCTGGAAATCCTTCAATGCCCGATTTTGTTGAATGACGGTTGAGGCTGGCACCTTCAGCGTGCGCCCGTCGCTGAGAAAGACTCTGAATGTGTCGACAAATTCTCGCCAGGTGGCATCATCAGGCGATTGGCGGTAAGCCTGACCTTTGGCGTTTAGAGCTTGGGACGTGAGACTGACTACTGGAGCGGTTGCGGCTGGGGTGACAGCGGTCCCCTGCGCGGGCGAGTCGTTTTGCGCCAACTTGGGCGCGGCGGTCGCCACTTTCAACTGTGCCAGCGCCGACTGTCCGGCGAGGCTGAGAGCAAGTGATATGGCAAATAACCCGAGACCGGACCGGCTGTTTCTCAGAGCTCTCATAATCGCTTTTATGGCTGCCTCACTGATTTTGGAATCATTCGACATGGTAACAGGTTGGTCGAAGGCATTCTCTAAAAAACAAAATATCGAAGTTTGGTTAAAACCGGTTCTCAAGAGCGTGTTAGTCCCATACACACCCCGTAACACATGGGAATTCCACCATTGGCTACGAGGGTATTGAACGCTACATTAACAGTGGATTCTAAAGGGATTGCAGGTAACGCGGCTTTATGACATTCAGACCAATAGATTCAGCGATCACCCCCGGCGCCGATGCCGGTGCTTCAGCTTTGTCTGGTAACGGCGGTTTGTCCTCAGGTTTCGCCGCCGAGTTCTCCGGAACCGACCTCTCCCAAGCTTCTCAAGTTTTCCAAGCCGGTACGGGCGATGGTGGCGCACTCGCAGCCAAAGCTCTTTCTGGTCTAGATATATCCGGTATATCCTCAGCCGCTGCAACTCCGCTCGCCGGAACCGAAGCCGCCGCTTTCATGCCTCCGACTCCAGGTGGTGAAGCCGCCCTTCTTGCAGCTGCCAACGATCCAATTTCGCCGCTCGTTCAATTAATAATGAAGCTTCCAGGCGCAATGGGAATCGTCAATTCGTTTTTCGAATTCCTCGCCGCTTTCTTCAATCCGACCAACTTCCTGGATTTCTTAAATCCAATCAACCTGGCTCAAACTGCTGCGTCAGCATTCCAAAGTATGGCGTCGCATGCTCCGGCGTTCAGCCTCTCGATGCTTCCAGGTAACGCCCCGATTTTAAACGGCATGGCTCAACCCATGTTCTCATCAGATTTCTTGTCTGCAAAACTGAATATGTCGATCGGCAATTCCTCGGCATATAGCAGCGCTCTGGCAAAACCAGCCATTGATGTTTTGCCTGGAGGACAATCCTTAAATGTAGGCGGAGAACTCCAAGCTCAACAAGCAGTTTTCGAAACCGGTGGCGCCAACGGCATTTCGGTTCCTCAAGGTCATCTGTCCGGTCCAAGTCTCACTGACGTCGGTACTTCTAATCATGTGGCTGGCAACACTAGATTGTTTTCGGACAGAATGAGTGGCGGGTCATCCTTTAATAGTATGAATCTTGCTGCAAAAACTCCATCACCGTATGGTACTTCAGCTGCTCCAACCGGTATCAGTCATGGTGTTGGTAGCAATTCCATTCAAGGTTTAAACCCTGGAGCGGCCGCGAATTCATTCCAGCCGGCATCCAATTTTGTTAGCCATGCTCGCTTCGAAGGTGCACCAAATCTCGGAAACGTGAAAGAAGGTTTCGCTCCGCAAGCCGCACAAAATGTAGGTTACGAAGCTACTCCTTCGGTTGCTCCGCAAGATGTCGGCTTTAATGCTGGACAATCCGCAGTCGATGCGTCGGGTGTTTCCTACGGACCATCCGGTTATGTTGGCAGAGAACTTGGTGTCGCTGGAAGTGGCAATAACAATTTGATCGCTATGGATCAACCAGTGCAATCGTTCCGCCCAACTTTGAGTGGCGCCGATTCACAAATGCGCTCGGCGTTTCCTTCCAATCAACAACCCGGTTCAACAGCCGCCTCCGGTGGTGGTCAAGCTGGTGTTGGAACTGGTTTGAAAGCAAAACAATTGAGTTTGGATAGTATCGCTGACAGTGCCGTTGCGAAACCAGCTAACGTCGCAGCCAATCATGGTGCTCAAGCCAGCAAAATGGCAAGTGCACCGAAATCGGCAGAAACAGGCATGTCGAAAGCAAGCGCGCCAACAAGCAATGCAACTGACTCGGTTCACAAATCAGTCGAAGCTCCTGCGCACAAAGCTGCCAGCGCTTCACATAAAACCGCTGATTCGGCTGCCCACAAAGTGGCTCACAAAGCTGATGCGCCAGCTCATAAGGTTAGCCACGCACCAGCTCACAAAAATGCCGAAGTCGCTCAAACTCCAAAATCTGAAGTTTCAAATCAACAACAGCAACTAGATGCGAATGGCAATCCGACTGATGCTAACAACGCTATGGCAGCTGACAGTAGCACCGTAACTGATGGCACACAAATTGCACAAGGTGATGCCGCCGCCGCAACAACACAACATTACACCGTTCAAAAAGGTGACAGCCTCTGGAACATCGCCAAGAATAATCTGGGCGACGGCAGCAAGTGGCAAGAAATCTATCAACTCAATCAAGGTACACTTGGACAAAATCCTGATCTGATCTATCCAGGAACGGATCTGCAACTACCAGGTGGCGCCCCTGAAATTGCTAACAGTGGAACCTCCACTATGACGAACTACACCGTCAAGCCTGGCGATAATCTCTGGGATATTTCTGAAGAAGTTCTCGGTAAGGGCGACAGATGGGGTGAGCTTTATCAAGCTAACCAAGACATTATTGGTGCCAATCCTCGTTTGATTCATCCAGGACAAAATTTAAATATTCCTGGTGCCGTTGATCCAGCTAATGCCGGTGTAGCCAGTGCTCCAGATCCAAATTCGATGGGAATCGATCCAGCCGCAGCCGGTGCTCAATCAGCTCAACCTGTCGCTCCGCAAGAAATCAGTAGTGGTATTGACTCAGTTAAGAGCACCGCCAGTGATATGAGCGCTCAGCAATATGTGCCGCAAGATATTCAAGCAATGCCAGCTGCCCAAGCGGTTCCACAAGCGGTTCCACAAACCGTTTCGCAAGCTGCAGCACCGGAGCAGCTTTCTTACTTCGAACAATCGATGAAGGCCGCGCAGGCTCATGCTCCAGCAGCTTCGACTAGTTTCCATCCGACCGTCGCTTCGGCAAGTCGCGGACTTCCAGTATTGCCTGCTAATAATGTGCCGTTAGAAGTCGGACCTGGTGCCGCGATGGCCGCAACGCCGGTTAATCCTGCCGCCGCCGCAGCAGCTAATCATGCTCAATCGGCAGCAGCCGCCGCAACTAGCACCACCAAGAATGGTGTTGTCGCGACTGAAGCATTCTCTCACTTGAAAGATTTGTTCGGTAAATCGAAATAGGTCGGACAGTTCTGACAGTTCGGATGTGCATCCAGACTTTGGGTGGCCTCCACTGATTCTCCAAAATCGATAAATCCTGAAAACCTACCAAGTGAATCGACAAATGAGTCTCTTCGTCTAGAACTTTCTCTTGATCATCGGCGGTGTCACCGATTTTCTGAACTTTCGACGTACGTGAAATTCAAACTTTCATTTTGCTCCTACACGAATTCCTTGCAGTTGTTCGCGATTGCATGAGTGATGTCCTGTAACGACGCATATTTTTCTGGCGCAGTGTTGTTGCCAGATGCCGTGTTTATGTCTGGTTTCGCGTTGTCGCCAGGTTCTATGTTCGTGTCTGTGGTGCGTGTTTCAGCTCTGTCTACTGTACCGGTAGCGTTGACAGGCACGTGGTGTTCATCAGGCTTAGTAGCTAAAATTGCGCGTTCGATTCCGTGTAGGTTCCAGTCTATTCCTTCTTCGATTCGACCGGCGACAATCCAAAGAGGTTTTCCGTAGGTAGCGCACATTTTGGCTAATTCTCCTGAGGCTTTTCCGCTCAGTGATTGGCTGTCCAGACTGCCTTCTGCAGTTATTACGACTTCCGAATCGCGTACCCGTTGCTCTAAGTTCATTATGCTGGTAATCCATCGAAATCCCGGGATTATGTCAGCACCAAGTCCTGCTGCTAAACCAAACGCGACACCACCGGCAGCACCAGCTCCTGCAATCGAACGAACCGAGCGAGCTGTAGTTTTTTCCAATAAGTCGGCATAGTTTGATAGTCCGGCCTCGAGTATCTCGATATCGGCAGGTGAAGCGCCTTTCTGCGGTCCGAATATTTTTGCTGCTCCGTTTTCTCCAAGCAGCGGATTTGAAACGTCAGTCAAAACAGCGAATCTCATATTCGTATATTTCCAGTTTTCATTCTCAGCCAGACCGGATAAATTCAGAGACTTGATCTGTCCGAGGTACCGTCCACAAGGCTTGATTGGAAGACCAGCGGCGTCGTAAAACTTGGCACCAAGAGCGGTGAGAATTCCTATGCCACCATCTGTGGAGGCGCTGCCTCCAACTGCGACTGCGATATTTCGAAATCCTAACCCGTAGCAGTGGTCGATTAGTTGACCGACTCCAGTAGTGGTGGAATCCAATGGTGCCAGTCGATCCGGCAGAAGATATG
>CAZRMH010000045.1:0-28310 GCA_964600935.1 uncultured Candidatus Obscuribacterales bacterium | reverse complement strand
GGGGCAAGTGGAACAAATTAAGGCTCGACAAACTGACCCGAGCGTTTTAAAACGAACACAACGAATCCGAGACGCCGAGGAGATGCTGAGACGCATACCTAACCGACCGGAGATCGTGGCGGAGCGATTTGAGAGTCTGGTTGAAAGGCTGACTCCGGCAGGCACGGAGAAGATGCTGATGCGAGAGTTGAAGCCTGAGTTTCAGTTGCCGTTCGCAGACTTGATCGGGGAATTTCAAGCGAAAAAGATCTCAACCACTCAAGAATTCGAAAACCTCATGCTCACTCCTGAGCAACCCACCACAATGAACGTTTTCAAAGTTAAGGGTAATCCTAATCTCGAAATTTTGGTGCCGGAGGCGAAGACAAAACTCCACGACCATATCAGACAATTGCGCCTGGATGCAGAGTCTCCAGATAAGGTGAAACAGTTAGCCGCGCAAAACGAGTTGCAATCCAATCGTCGTTATCGGTATGAGATTCTTCCAGAAGATGTTGTCGCGCAATTAGACTTCCTGCCGGACCGTGGTCACTCGATAAACCGAGTACTGCTATCTGATAAACCAAATCATTGGGATGCTTGGAGAACGTTTGAGTACAGAGAAAAGCAGCAGGAACTGTTCCGCTCGGCGGCGACGGCTGAACGAGAGGCCCGTCTCATCACCTTCTACTCCAGCTTCCTTAAACGATCTCCCGATAGCGTAGCGGAAGTGTTGAGTCATGAATGGGCTCACATTCTGGAACAGAAAAACCAGGCGCTCAGGAGGGCTTTCGACGATGCTGTCGAAATCGAGAACAATTCAGGTGTTCATTATCATGACCGCAATTATGCGACTTACAACAAAGGCGAAGACTGGGCCGTACATGTAGGTGAAGTCCTGTTAGCTAGAGACGCCGACAAATTTCACTCTATGATTCACGCTGTTCATCAGACTGACTCCAGTCATAAGGCACTACTGATGGTGCTCGCTCTGAAGGAGTCAATGGACAAGGCGAATCTAGCCGGTATTCATATGCATGGTGAGGCTGAGGTTCGCGCTCGAATCGATTATGCCGTGGAGAAATTACACCCGTGGTCTCACCAGCGTCTTATCGACATGATCGAGTCGCCTGGTAGTGCTGAACGAGTTGCGCACATGGCGCCGAGAATACTTGAAATAATCGGTGAACCTTCTACTGCCGACAGGCTGTTTGCAATGTTGCGAGATCCAAATGTCAAAATTAATCGACTTCGCGCCATTCTCGACGCTGGTCAAAGTTTGAACGGCGGTCGGATACCAGATCAGGTGCTCTTCGACCTGATCAATTCCACAGGCGAGCGCGTCACCGTTGGACTGAATGAGGCGTTCTCATACCATGCCTCAGATGCGGTGAAAAAATTGGCTTATGGCAAATTGACTGATGGCTCGCTAATTGAGTCCGCAAAGCGTGGCGAGTTGCCGGATGCCAATGGATTGTTCATATCTTCATTGATTGCCCTTTACCGCGACCTACCGGCGCAAACAGCACTGCTCGACCATTTAGTCGAACATCTTGCCGATCGACCTGACATTATTCAGGAAGTTCTAGCGTTGCTCGTGTATGACACCGATCCGCCTTTGATGAATATGGCAATTCGGGCACTCGGTAAAATGGAGAAGATTGAACCTTCAATTGAGGATGTGCTTCGCCGGTGTATGAATAGCCATCATCCGCTCTTCGAAAACGGACCGGATAATCCTGATGTACAGATCCTAAAACGGATTCTTTCGAAAATCGATGCGGACGTGATTGCAAAAGCTGAGAGAGAAGCGGCATCTGGAGCGAAGCAATCTCAAGATGACGAGAGCGGTTCGAAGGACTTTGATGATACTGCTTTCGACCTACCGGATGACAGTCCTGTAGTCGATCGCACCACTGGCGGTGCCAGATTGGAAACTGGAGACCTGCCGCAACGCCGCTTTGAAGAGTTTAACCCCCAAAGAGTGGAAGGTGCTCCGGAGGTTTCGCTGGAAGCGCCTGGTGTTCAGCAGTCGCCGGAAACTGCCAACATGTTCAGGCGCTGGTTCACTCGAACCTCTGTGACCGATTTGCCTCCGGAGGTGAACAATACGACCCGTCCGGTGCCACCAGTCGACGTTCCAGTTTATCGATCCGGAATGAGTGATTCTGAGTTATATCGAGCTACCGAGATTCCGGTTGAACGAACTAATCTTGAGCTGGAGCATAGTCGACTTCCGAAACCGACAGAAGAAGTGCGAGTAATCGATCGTAATCGTCAAGGATTTGATCCCGCTATTCGTCCAAATGAGGAAAAAGCCGCTTATCACTTCCGGGCTGTTGAGTCGCTTAAGACGGAAGCGATTGTTTATCGAATCGGTGAGGGTGCCAACAAAGTCGATATCGTGATCGAGAAAAAATATGCAGCGCAATTGGAAGAAGTTCGCAAACTGAGGATTGCAGCTGGTCGAGAACCCGAACTGGCGCCGACTAACGCTGAACGACAAAAGATTTTGGATGCCAGGCAGGCTCTGGAGAATCATCCATTGGCCACTCGAGTACTGCCGGAAGATGTGATTCCTCATCTCAGGGATCTACCTGTTTTAGTCAGAGAAATCGTTTTACAACCAGAACGGAGCGGGGTCGATCCGTGGATAAAGCAAGATTGGGATCCAGCGTTTGAGACCGCCGCAGATGCAACTGCTGCGTTCGAACGAATTCGATTCTATCCTGGAGTTAATTCAAACGACCTCGCCTTCCTGTACAACACGACGCGTCATGAATGGGCTCACATCTTGGAAGGTTATGCTCCTGATGCTCGCAAGCGATTTGATTACAGCGCCTCGATCGAAAAGGGTGGTTGGCACGTAGACGGAGACAAAGGATATTCGACTTACAAGGTTGAGGAGAACTGGGCCGTTCATTTCGAAGAATTCCTGCATCGAGACAGTGCTAGATTCTTTATCCTCGCTAAGAGTGCACCTGTTCGTGCGATCGCAATGGCAGAAGCCTTGCATGAGGCGCTCCAAAAAGTTGCCCCTGATAATCGCGGTCCGGCGCATCTGGCTCTGAGCAACAGAGTCGCGTATGTCGTCGATCCGGATGGACCAATCATGAAAGCTGCGGTTCAGAAGTCGCTTGAAGTATTGACTGGTAGTAATCCCGAGCAGGCGATTGCCGCGGTCAAATTTTTAGAGGATGTTGATTCTGATCAGGTCATAGCTGTTTTGAAAGAAACGGCGATGACTTCGAAAAACGCCGCAGTTGCTGAAGCCGCAATCGGCGGACTTACGGCAAATCTTTACCGGAATTGGTCAAAAAATCGCGAGCGACTTGTAGAAATTTTGACTGAAGTGGCTAATTCCGACACAGCCGCTGCCGGTCCGGCTGCCAAATCACTGGTCTTTTATGATGGTTTCGCGGAAGCCACCAAGTTGCTTAAAGACGGTCATTTAATCGATCTCTATAAACGAGGAATTATCGACGACCCCGAATGTATCGTGGTCATTCTGGGAATGCAATCTGAGCCCGGACTGCCAACTCAAAAGATCCTCGACGATCTGCTCGCCACCGGTCACGATCAACTGTATCGAAACATGCTGAACGAGCTTAGCCTTTATCCGGGTTTCCGTTCTCTCAGCCTTGAAAGAATGGCTCAAAACCCGCATGAGGACTATCGCTTCCGTTTGGAGACGATGCTGGCGGAGCAAGAAAAAGATCTTGTGCAGGAAATTCTCAAAGTTCTAGATCAGAGCAAACCGAAAAATATTGATGATACCGTATTTGATGATCTTCCTATAAGACCAGCTGCTAACGATAATGAAATCATCGACCTGGTCGAAGCTCCCGATTCGGAACTGGCGCGAGTGCGTGAGCAATTGCGTCGAGACATCGTCAAGACTATTGCAGAAATGCCAAACCGTTTTGATTTAACCAGTGTAGAGTTTGAAGCGACGTCCAGTGTCGTTCAAGAAGTTCTTCGTCACCTCGAACTGATGAGATATTCCACTGCTGCAGAGTTGGTTGATTATGCTTCGCTTATGCGACAATCTGCCGAATTCGAAGCCGACTTTAAACGCCGTGATGCGTATCGAAACGTCGCTGATAAACTCGATAGTGAAGTGGAGCGCGTTCGTCAGTTTGAAGACCAAATGTCTGCAATTCAGGACGGCAAACCCGGATTCGAACAAGAAGCGAAGGAATTGCTCACCTCACTTCTTAATCAAATGAGACTCGCTGGTGATGTTTCGGCCTCGGGGGTTCGATCGACCCGTGTAACCGTAGCAGAACCAACGCCGAACGACTCAACTCCGGCAGTTAAGGCGGTGAAGCTGACGGAGGTCGCTACGGTTAGACGTTCAGGTGAAATCGTAAAACCGGATGACGCCATGGGCTTTGAACCAGAAAACAGACTCAGGAGTGATAAAGCCGTCTCAGATCTCGGTGCTGTCGGTCGTACAGACATTCGCGAACTGCGACCGGATAATTTTAAGCAGATTTCCGCGGAAGGCAAGGTCACATACGAGATCAATGGTATGAAGTGCGAGTTCTCTATGGACTCCGAAAAATTCATGCAAGTAGAGAAAGCATATAACGGCTACCTCGATGAGCTGCGAACCGCGACGAAATTAACAGGTCCTGCACGCGACGAGGCGATGCTAAAACTCGTTCAGCGATTTGATGATGATATCGCTCCTGTTTTGAAGGACGCGGGTGTCATGCTCGGTTATTCGACCCAACCCGCTATGCGACCGGTTTACGACATGCAGCTGGAAAAAAGATACGTGCCACCAGGTGCAAAATTTGGTAGCCAACCTCTCGATCTTTCAACAGAGAAAGGCATGATTGATTTTCTCCGGCAACATCCGCGCGGCAACGAGATATACCAAAATTTGCTCAAGAAGGCCTTTAGCGATCCCAAGTTCGACCCAGCATCATATAAAGATCCGAACTCAATTTTCCACAAGCTCATACCTCTGCAAAGACCGCTTACAGATGAACAAAGAAGTAAATTTGCACTAGCTGTTATGAATGATCCACAAAAGCTTCTGGCAGGCACATATCGACCGGCTGATGACGGTGTGATACCCGTTAAAGCGAGCATGACGGTCCATGCGCCTGATGACACCACGCATCCGTCACGATTAGCTTTCGTGCGAGCCGAAGAGTTCTCTCACTTGATGGTGCTGATGAATGGATTCGAGCCAACCTCGCGCGGAGGGAAGCAAGTCTCTGAAATGTTCGACGAAGGTGCGTTCAGAAGCCTACCTCTGATGATGGACAAGGAAATTTCAGTTCTCGAGTTTGATTATGTTCAAACCTTGAGAGAGAGCGGCATCGAGCCAGATCAGGAAGTTTGGAAAACTCCGGGCTATCATCGGGAAACTCTTCGCGACGAGTTAGACAAACGAACCAAAACCGATGCTCCTTGACGGTCTGATGAACTGAGGCCTGATCTCTATCCGTCCGCAGCGAATGAGAAACAAGATGGAGTGCAGAACAAACAAAATGGAACAACCTATTAGTCTGCACGTCTTCAGTTTTTGTTGACTGTGGAGACCTCTCCTTGCGCTCCTTTTTCTTATCGTTGGCAATGTCCGTTTCTGCACTTATGTGGGGCACCGCCCTTGTGTCGGCGCAAGAGTCCACCTACAGGCTTCAGCGTCCAAATTTGTCGAGCGGGAGCTGGCAATCCGATTTCCCGGACCCGCCTGCAAACTCTTCTAACTCGCAGTTTGTGGTGCGACCGTATCCAAAAGCTGAGTCTGCTGCTTTGAATATTGGCAAGGCTGTGTTGAGCGGTTTTGCGGCGAGCGTTCCATTAAGACAGGCAACTGTTCAGCAAGCCTCGATTCCAATGGTTCCCATTCGTCAAGGCGCCGCTTCTGGTGCCTTTGCCGTCGCGAGCGTTGCCGAATTGAAGCGATTGAGCAATCGCGATGTCGTGATTATTGTTGATAAGTCCAGGAGTATGAGCGAGGCTGATTGTCCTTCGGACAATGTGCCGGCTGTTATGTCGCGATTATTCTTCGGACCTCCGGCCGGCAATAGCGGAGTAATTACGAGATGGGAGTGGTGTCAGCGTCAAACTATGCATGTCGCTTCGCAGTTGCAGCGTCTGGCGGGTAGCCGAATGAAATTGGTTTTGTTCGACGACCGTGTTTCTGAATTCGATAATGTATCGCTGACTTCCCTTCCCGAGATATTTACTCGCTTCAAGCCTTCAGGTGGAACTAATGCCACCAAGGCGCTCAAAACCGTTTTTCAAGAATACTTCCAGCGCAAGCAACTGGGTGGAAATGTCAGACCACTCTCCGTCGTGTTCATCACCGATGGTGCCCCATCAAGTCCGACTTCGTTGAAAGATCTGATTATAGAGACGTCCTTGAAGTTAAATCATCCAAGCGAAATTGCCCTCAGCTTTCTGCAGATTGGCAACGATGACGATGGCGATAGACTGCTGCCTGAGCTGGATTACAACATGGTAAATGAAGGCGCTCGTTTCGACTTTGTCAGCAGCCGAAACTTTGCATCGGTTTCGAGAACCGGTTTGATGAGAGCACTTCTCGACACTGCTCGCTAGTTTCAAAGTCAAACGTTGATCGTTGTCGAAAAATCTACAGGGCGAGAAGTTTCAGCTGCACGCGCTTCGCAGCTCGCTTGCAGCGCATTTTTTTGAGCTTCACTGCAAGATTAGCAATGCATCGAGGCGTCTCATCGGCTTGCCTTGTTGAGCTTTGCCGAGGAGTTTTTGTTCTAAACGCGACAAGCGCGTGAGTACGTCATCTGACTCGAATGGTTTGTTAAACGTTTTTATTTCCAGCGCTTTTAAATTTCGATACATCGTATCTAATTTTTGTGACACGCCGGTTGGTGCACCATCATTAGTGCTGTCCGGATATAAATTCTCTGGTGGCTTTTTCACGCTCATACCTGGTGCGGGCTTAGTCGATTGACCAGTGTGAGCTTGCGTACCAGGAGCGCCTAAATGATTCGGTAGATGAGACGGAATGATCTGATGATTACTGGGTGGTACTGAATTTAGTGCGCTTAACGCCGCACCACTAGTGATGGCATAGAGTTTTTGTTGGACGATCGGATCTGGTTTAATCGCCAGCGCCGCCTCGTATTCGATTCGGGCGCCCACTCTGTCTCCCTGCGCGGCCGCTTTGTTTCCCAGGTCGAGTCGGTCTTTAAATGAGGTCGGGCTTTTGCCCATGTATTGAATTATGGTGTTGAGGTTGATCTTTGTTTTTTCATTTCCAGGATCGAGTGCGAATGCTTTATGGAAAACTTTGATAGCGTCGTCCGGTCTATCTTTAAGTTGCAAACCATAGTTGTTGTAGGCAATCGCCAGGTTTGCGCTTGCTTGCTTGTAAGTCGGATCGATCTTGAGAGCTTCTTCCAACTTTTTTATTGCCACTTCGTAATTGTTGTCAGCGATTGCCACCACTGCGTTGTTGTTGAGCAATACAACTCTCTGTGTTAGATCTTGTGAACCGGTCATGTCAGTTTGTGGCGGTAGTGCCGTCGGTGGTTGTTGTCCAGAAGCCTGGCTGATGAGAGGTTTTGACGAAACAGGCGCCTTGGCATTTCCGGCAGGCGGTTTATGGTCCTTCGCGTTTACCACGTTCGGAGTCTTGCCGTGAGCCGCTGGTGTTGCCTGTTTAAGGGGCAGATTTTTTCCGATGCTGGCAGGTGTTTTTCCGGGGACCGAATTGATTAAGCTTCCCGGTTGCGCTTGCAATTCAAGACCTTGATTAGTTGCTTGCGGGTTTTGTCCGGACAGGAACCCAGAGCTGCCTGATTGTGCTTGTCCTGCAGGCGGTTGATTCCATCCGGATGACCCCGTGGGAGGGCTTCCCGTCGGAGTGGTCCATCCCGACTGTCCGGATTGTGTGCTTCCTGTAGGCTGCGTCCATTCCGATTGGCCTTGACCCTGTGATGCGGCAATCGAAGGATCGATCCAATCAGATTGTCCAGTAGCCGATAGCGCAGTCGCTGCGTCACCGGCGTCTCCACTCGAGCCTACGGAAGGCTGTGTCGATCCTGATTTTCCATCGATTTGTAGTTCCGCCCATGGTGCCTTGCCGGCGTGAAATGTCGCGATGAACTGAATGTTCGTTAAATAGCTTGGCAGTGGTGGCAAAGCCGAAATTTTGTTGATCGCGTCCATACCGGCTTGATCAAATTCGGCATTGCCGGCAGATGATGACAGCATCGGTGACCCGGAAAGTTGACCAGAGGAGGCTATCGTGAATCTCACAACTGCTTTTGAACCATCTGCTGCAGTTGGTGCTCGCCAGTTTTTGCGAATAGAGTTCTCTACTACGATGCGGATTTTGTCTGTGATTCCGCCAGCGTTCGATTCTCCGCCATCACCCTGGGCAATCAATACTCTGCCTTTCTCGCCGGTTATTGGCATCGATCGCGCTCGAGCAAGCTGCTGGCTCGAGTCGAAAGCCTCTGCTGAGGCGAAGAAATTAGCGCTCGCAAGAGAACATGGGATGGCAAGAAATAAAATCGCTTGGTTGTAGTCGTTTTTCACTGCCATTCCTTGTTTCGCTTCGTTGAGTTTAATTCAACTACTGTTAAGAGTCTATCCTACTCAATCCAGAGTCCGCCTGCGCGGGCTCTTATCGGCGCGCTTTCTGTCTTGAGCTCGTCGGCTTCGAACACCGTTTTGCCGTTTGAGGTGATTGCGACAGTGGCGCGTTCATTGTCCGCGCGGACGAAACGAATTGCAAGATTGCGTTCGACAGTCGCTCCAGACCATCGTTCTGTGACGGATTTTTGTTCAAGTAGTCTGCGCCCGAAGGCTAACTGCGAAGTCGCTTGTTTATTAACGTTGCTTCGAAAATTGTTGAGAATCTCGCTTTTCTGAGAGGACTTGTCCGTCAAGTCTAAATCAGGGGTGACAACCGGTCTCACTATAAAAATCAATGCGTCTTCTTTTTTGCTGTTTGGAATGAAATCTACCGAGATCGGTTCTGCCGGATTGAGATTTTGAAATTTAGTTGAGAGTAATAAGTCAAAGTACTCTTTGACAGACAGGCTGGTCTGCTTGTCAGACCACGAACCCGGCGTGTCGGCGGCGATTGCAGGTGACCAGGCTAAAAGCGTTAGGCTCAAAAGTGGCAGGCACTTTCGTGCGAAAATTTTCTGACTTTGAAGTGGTATCACTTTACTAATGGTTTTAAACATCGCGTCCTCTTCTGAGTTTGTTTTACCGGTCCAATTTCGGAACTGCCGGCATCGGTTTGGTCATCTCGGGTGGTGATTGTTCAATTGGGTTCGTCTGCGGTTGCCCCTCTGGCAGTAGCTTGGGAGCCATTGATTCATTGCTGGAATTTTTTAGTTGCGCTCTAATCCAGGTGACGAATGCTTCTTTATCGGCCGTGGTTAAACCCGCATCCCAGTGCAGAAGTTTATACGGCAAGATCGGCATGTCATTGTTATCTACAACGGTTTGGATACGGACTAATTCCAATCTACTGAACGGTTTTTCTCCGCTCAAATGTTCTTTGCTGAAAACGATTTCCTGCTGCGCCGCATTCATATCCGCTTCGATTAACTGACTTGCACCAGGCAGTTTCCCATACAGAGGCTCGCTGGTCATGCCGGGCGTGTGACAGTCTACGCACTTATTTTGCATGATTTTAGAGACAGGTTTGAACTCAGGGATTCCACCTGTCGTTTCAATCGTTTGCCTTTTCAGAAAATAATTCGAGACCGGCATAAGCAATACCAGTCCGACAAAAACTGTGAGGACGATTAATGTAATTTTGCCTTTTGATTCCAATTACAAAGATTCCCGAGATACTGTCCCGCTAACATATCACATATGAAATCACCTATCAAAAAAATGAGAGTTCGAACGTCTGCTCAAACCCTCATATCTTTTTTAGACCAAACCACTACTTTTCTTGCAATTACCCGTGGTGGCTAGCAGTCATCAGTTCTTCTGTGCTCACGACTCGGAGAGTCGCCGAATACGCTCTTCCAGAGGCGGATGCGTTGAATAAAGCCTGTCCATAAGACTGGTTGGTTTATTCGAGATCATCATGGCGCTCGCTGAGCCTGTGACGGGCTGGATTCTATCAAACTGGCTTTGCAGTTTTTGCAGCGCTCGTCTCATTTTTTCCTTACCTGCTAGCTTCGCGCCACCGGCATCTGCTCGGAACTCTCGATATCTCGAAAACGCCGCAACCAACATGGAGCCCAAAATCATGAACACGATGTCGAGTACGAATCGTACCGCGTAATAAGCGAATGACGGACTGCTGCTTTCGCGATCTCCTCGACCCATAGTGACAGCGTAGGCTATGACCCGGGACAGGAACATTGAGAATGAGTTCACCACTCCTTGTAGAAGTGTCATCGTCACCATGTCGCCATTAGCAACGTGACTGATTTCGTGTCCAAGTACTCCTTCGATTTCATCGCGATTCATCACTTCCAGAAGACCGGTTGACACCGCCACCAGTGCACTGTTTTTAGTGGCGCCAGTTGCAAATGCGTTGATTTCTTCCGCTGGATAAATTCCAACCTCGGGCATTTTCGATATCCCTGACCGTTTAGCCAGATCGTATACGATATTGACCAGCTCTCGAAGTTGCGGATCTCGCGTGTTCTGATCCAGCAGCTCAATTTTGTAACTCCACTTTGCAAATTGCTTGGAAAATAATAGTGAAATAAATGAGCCAGTAAACCCATAAATCAGGCAGAAAACTGCGAGACTTCCGTAATCGAGCCCCGCCTGTTGAAGGTATGGCTGCACTCCGAATATCATCATGATGATGCTCATCGATATCATGATGAGAAAGTTGAGCGCTAAAAATAAAATGACGCGTTTTGCGATATTCATAAAATTACTCCGTCGACGCCCGAACCCTTCGACATCTAAATTAACGTATAGCCAAGTTTAAGCCCAAAGTGGCCGGACGCAACAATTTTTTAATGGGTACATTTGAACGACTGTTGCAGAGCCTAAGGACGTTTGTACAGTCCTGTAAGTTTCCCGCGACCGATTACATGCCCTGAGAGTGCCTGGTAGAACTGGGTCTTGTTGCATTCAGGTTTCAAATCCAGTTTCGTGTCTAATGCAAAGACTTTGAATTGGTAATGATGCTCGCTCCCTTTGGGGGGCATCGGACCGTTGTATCCGACCTTGCCGAAATCGTTGATGCCTTGCCCGACTCCACCGGGTAGCGACGCCTTCTTCTCAGTTCCAGCAGCGAGTTTTGTCGCCTCGGGTTCAAGGTTGAAAAGGATCCAGTGAAACCATGTCCCGCCCGGAGCATCCGGGTCTTCGCAAGTTATAGCGATGCTTTTTGCCCGGGCGGGCGCCTTGCTCCAGCTCAAATCGGGCGCCGTATCCTTGCCTTCGCCAGAATTTTCGACTGGTATCGATTTGCCTTCTTTCACCGCGCTACTCGTGACGGTTAAAACTTCAACCTTCGGCTTGTCTGCTGCGATAGCCAGAAGTGGCATCGTAAGCCAGATTGCAGCTGCTGTTGTGATAGCTCTTGAGACGAAATGCATATCTAACTCCAGACAGGAAACGCAGCGTAGATTCTAGCTCAACAATTGCCGGCGGGAAACCGAACAAATCTTCCTGATAACTAGACGAGCCCGTCCTGATAATATGTCTCCATGATTTCCATCAATGATTCAATATTGTCTAATTTGAAACCTGATGTGCGCGCCCAGTTTGAACAGGCTGTTGCGGAAATGACTGTTTCGATGCCCGCTCTGGTTTGCAAACCGGGCTCGCAGCTAATGTCGCCGACATCTAGCCATCTTGGCGGTCAGCCGTTTACAACAAACTTCGATTGGCCGCTCGATAAGAATCGGAAGCCGATGGTGTTTTGGGCTCAGGTCAACTTTGAAAATCTGAAATTGACTAGCCCGCCACTCCCGAACCGTGGGATGCTGTTGTTGTTCTTAAGCGAAGACTACACCTCGTTTCGACCAAAAGATCAGTCATGGTATCGAGTCGTCTATTTGCCAAACCCTGAAACCATGGCGGTTAATGCCGAAGCCTCGCACGACTCGCATTGGTCGGTGCCTATAACGCCGCTGGTTTTCGAACAGTTTGAATATTTTTTGCCGTCTGATGTCGAGCAGCTGGTTACGAAAGTACCTTTATTCAACACTCTTTCGAGCGAAGAACGTGTTTTGGTTTTAAACTGGTTTTCGGAAACGCTGAAGCGTTCAGCTGAAAAAATCAATCAGAGTCATCAATTCTGCTGCACATTCGCGGAGCAGTCTCATGAAGCCTGTATCATAGCCTCGTTCCATGCTAATGGCATCACTTTCGACCAATTGCGAAGAGCCGATGGGCATTATAAACATCTAGTTGATCGTGCCGCTGAATGGGTCGTTTTGTGGAAGCTGGGAGGTCTCGAGCATTTGATGCCGCGCGAAAAACGCCAGCTTTTCATCTGTATCCATCAAAAAAATCTAGAAGAGTTTGATTTTTCTAAGTGCGCCGCTATATTTCTTTGAGAAAACGTGGAATATAGGGGGCAGTGATCAGACATTAGTCACAATTGATTGTTATCATCCTTGTAGGCAGAGAACATAAGAGAACTATGGCTACCAGACGAGAAGACGCGGCACAGCAGGCTTTGGCAGACATCCGGTGGCTCATTCAGGGGACTGAGCAAGGCAAGCTCGCTGATGCGACTGCACCGGAAGATGACGCTGAGACCTATCTCGATGGTCGGACCATCATTTCTTTGTTGGAAAAAAACTTCCTGAGACTCGATCCGAACAACGACGGCATCAGTCGCGAGGAAATCATGGTCGCGCTTATGAATCCCCAGGCGTTTTCGCCCGAAGAATATGAAGTGCTGCGCCTGGTGACCAAGTATTTCGATACCATAATCAATCTTTCTGAAGATGAGGATGGCGGAGAAACCAAAATCTCTCGCTACGATATGCTCGTGCTCGAACAGTTCCTCGTGCATAGCAATATGACGTTGAGGCAGCTCCACGAGTGGTGCACGATGAGCAAGGCACCTGGTGGTGTTGGCGAAGACACTATCGGGCCGCCGCCGCTGTCCGGTAAGTAAACAGTTCTGGTCTTAATTGTATTCGGTATCACAAGCGGTGTGATACTACCTGTGGTGTCCTTTGAAGTTAGTGTTTTTGAAGGACCTTAGTGGCTGCATCAGCAAGGCGTGTAGTTTGCGGAACTAAGGATGCGAGGTAGTTTCCTTCACTACGATAGTTAAATCCGTTGGCCAGAAGGTGCAGAGGGTCGTTGACGGTTTCCATTTGAGCTTTGCCTAAACCAGGTTCGAAGCGCAGGTTTAAACGGGCACTGGACATTGGCACGAGCGTGCCTGGCCAAGTTTGATCGGCTGCAATTGGTTTGCCTCCCCATGAAATTGGCTCGACCACGACTTCGCGACTTGTGGGTGATATCTGTGTTTGCAGCACCAATTCTTTTGACGTGCTTCCGGGAACTTTGACTTCTACTCGTTTTACTTTAGAGTGGAAAAACTCCGGTGGCTTAATGCCGTCTAGCGCGGTGCCGAAAAGCTTCTCGACATTGCCCCTTGCTGCCGCTACATTTTCGACACTGTATGTGGTGGCGGTATGGACCGCGTCGCTGCGAGATGCTGGCCCTTGAACTACTTCTCCTGATTTCAAAACACGGTCGATCTGCCATGACGGTGAAGCGATTCCGCGACCGTTGTCGAACCCTGATTTAACTATACCGATCACGTCACCGGCAAGGTTGGTTAGCGCTCCGCCACTGTTTCCGTTTTTAACAGAACCATGGAAATAAAGATCCAACGCTGTCTGCCTGGAGTCATGTGGTATCACTCCTGGTGACACCGTTAAATTGTTGTGGCTGTCAAAGTGTCCGACCGCTACGACACCGGTCTGTTCTGGAGCCCTGTATTTGTCGCGGTTCGCAAAGCGCGCCTCGGCAAATGCGTCGAATGAACTTCTGTCTCTTAGTTGCAGTATCGCCAGATCCGGCGTCGGGTCTATTTTCACCGTATGAGCTTTGTGCGGTCTGCCTAATCCATCGAAAATGGTGATTTCAGAGGCGTTTTCCACGACGTGATAATTGGTGACCAGTTTGCCTTCGCCCAATGAAACAGCGCTGGCCGTGCGCGCCTGGATCAAGTCTCCGCGAACTGACAAAACTTCTACTTTGCCTACCGTGTGGACCCCGGTTTCGAAAATTTGCGCGAGCGGTGACTCAGTAGGAAATTTTTGAAGACTGGGTTGACGAGCTCCGAGGTCGACGACAGGTATTTCTATCTCACCACGTGATGCTGTCGATGAGCCTGCCAGGCGGTCTCTGGATACGTTTCCGACGCCTTCGTGTGCTGTCCGACCGCGCTCAAACCTAAAACTTGCGCCTTCGACCCCAACGCCTTTCGCGAGGGGTCTGGCTACCATCGCACTGCTTGTAGACCCGTATACACTGGCATCGCGGGTCATTAGCCCTGGTTGATGGAGCTCCGCTGAAATGTTGCGACCAGCTGTCGGCGCCGGCGTGAACGCTCCAGGGGCCGAAGCTGTCCGTAGTTCTTTTTCAATCTGAAATGCGCGTGTTCCCGTTTCATTGCCAAAAAATTTCTTTGCCGCCATCTTTCCGGCGCCAATACCAGCTGCGCCGCCCGCACTGAATATTCCGAAGTCAACGACAAATGGACCAAGGGTTTCGCCAATAGATTTTTTGTTTTGAACGGTGTTCTCCGGATTACTCCAGGTGTTCTGAACGATTCCGAGTGTTTCCTCGCCCTTTCCGTATATGTCCTTGGCAAACGCTCCTGCAAGAGCTAAGGAGCCCGCCTGAGCCGATAATCGCAATAATCCGGCTTTGCTTTGGGCCAGGGTGAGTCCGCTGGCGAGCAGGGCGGAACTGCCGAATTTGACCAGCGTGGCTGGATCTGAAAGTGCTTGTTTCCCGTTGTCGACGGTACCCTGAATTGTGCCGCCGATGACGACATCCGCCGATCTCAGCAGTTTGTTGACCGTGGTTTCGTCCATTCGCTGTCTCTGCGAATTCAACTGCATCTCAGCCATGACCGAGCGTGACAATGCGCTCATCTGGTCGTCTTCTGAACGACCATGGACTAATTTTTTATCTGTGGCGAGATCTCGTTCCGTCATCTTTCAGTCAAAGTTATAGTTTATATATTCAATATCTAAAGACTGGAGCTGTCAGTGGTGTAAATACGAATTCCACGGTTAAAGTCGAGCCTTTCGCGAGGACTTTTTGTCTATATCGAAACTCGGAAATGTTTTGACGTTAGATCGTTTAGTTAATCGAACCGTTGCCAGTAAAATCTGCGAACCATTTGTGGTGGCACAATAACTCGACGCAAAACCAAATTCTTGCGAGGGTGAGGGTGGATCTTCTTCGGCCTGATCATGCCGGCACATAGCGCCTAAACGGTGCAGGAAAGTCTCTCTAGGAGGTCCAGAATTTCTCGAACGCACTCTTGTCGTTTTTTTGGATTTTTCGCTAACATTTTTGCAATGCATTGCTCTAGTTCCGGGTCTACGGTCATCTCTGGACAGAATACGGAGACAGGAGGTGGAGTAAACTCAAATTGTTTCGCGATAATTTGCATTGGTGATTCGCCACCAAATGGAGTGATACCAGCTAAAGCTTCGTACATAACGCAGCCCAGTGCGTAAATATCTGTTTGTTTGTCAATATTAGTTCCTGCGCACTGTTCCGGTGGCATATAGGCTGGCGTGCCGTCGATTGTGAATGAGTCGGTGGCTTGGGATTGCACTGTCGGATTTCGTGGAATTGATTTTGCCAGTCCGAAGTCTACAAGTTTAATTTCGTAGTTTTCATTCTGCACGAGAATGTTGCTAGGCTTGAGATCGCAATGGACAATATCGTGATCGTGAGCACTGGCAAGAGCCGCGGCGACTTGCGAGAAGACATTGAGAAAGATCGGATATGGTAGTTTTTGATTGACCGCCCGATCCAGAATCCGCTTAAAATCTGTTCCTTCCACAAACTCCATTACTAGAAATGGTTGGTGGCATTCGGTCACACCAAAATCATAGACATCGACAATGTTCTTGTGTTTAAGGGCTGCTAGTGCCTTTGCTTCTTGCTGAAAGGTTCTCGTTACGCGCGCATCCTCCCTGAATTCGGGCTTTAAAAATTTCAACGCAACTGTTCTGTCCATGTACAGGTGTCGAGCTTTAACGACGACTCCAATGCCGCCGGAACCAAGCACCATATCCAGCAAATATTTATTCGCTAATATCGTACCGCCCGATGTGTCGACTGTTGCTGAGAACCACTCGTTGGAAAATTTGTTATTCGAATTGAAATCTTCATCTTTTGACTGGCCGCGGCGCCGGATGATATGGCGCATGATTCCTGCAACTGCTTGCACATCCAATTGCATACGTTGTGCAATGCTGACATTATCCATTCCTTGCCCAATCAGTTCGATCACCCGAAGTTCTGTTTTAGAAAGGGCATCAGAATTCGAATGTAGTTCTGCTTGAAGCATTCCGAAATTTCTGGCTATTTCAGGATCGATCCAAACTTCACCGCGGGAAAGCGCGTCGATGGCGGATTCGATGGCGGTAGTCGACGCATGTTTAAGGCAGTATCCATCGGCTCCAGCTCCGAGCGCAGAGGTGACATCTTCTGCGCTGTCGATCGATGTGAACATAAGAATTCGCGTACGCGGCGAGTCGCGTTTGATATGCCATACCGCTTCAATGCCATCCATTCCTGGCATCGAAACATCCATAAGCACCACATCCGGATGTAGGCGCAATGTCTCTCGTGTCGCACTTAGACCATCGCTTGCTTCTCCAATCACCTTGACTCGCGGTAGCTGCTCTAACGAAATTCGCAGTCCGGCGCGAAGTACAGGATGATCGTCGACTATCAGGACAGTCAAAACTTTGTTATTCATAAAGGATTTCTTCTAGTGTTTCTTCTTTGCGAGTTAATCCCCGTCCATGAATGACACGGTAGGAATCCTTGCTGTGAACTTGCTAATTGGGGTTATTAGTCGTCTCTCTGTTGCGAATGCAAAGCATTCTGAAATATGATCTCCCACGATGTGAAGCAGAATGATCAGGTCATACAATGCCAATCACTGAATTAGAAACTCTGTAAAACTCGTTCTTTGCAGTCTATATTCCTAATTTTGGCAGATGTTTATCATTTTGACGAGAGCGCATTCAGTTAGGATACGCTGATAAAGTTTGCACCCTGGATCCGGCAGATCCTGCATCAAGTCAAGGCAGTTCCACAATCGCGAACCAAAATTGTTCGATGGAGAGTACTACCTTTTGAAACTGCACTATGTCAACGGGTTTTGAGATGTAGCAGTTTGCATGAGACTTATAGGCCCGCGCAATGTCCTCTTCGTCCTTTGACGTAGTCAGAATGACGACCGGAATGTCTTTCAGTTCATCATCATTTTTTATGACTTCGAGCACCTCGCGACCGTCCTTTTTAGGCATATTTAAATCTAGTAAAATCAGTGACGGACGAGACACATCCGCATATTTGCCTTGCTTTCGCAAATAGGCGAGTGCCTCGACACCGTCGTTTACTACGGATAAATTGTTTGCTAACTTGGAACCTTCAAGCGCTTCCATCGTAAGCTCGATATCTTCTAGACTGTCTTCGACAAGAAGGATTTGAATCACATTAGCCATTCGTTTCTCCTGATGTATTGCCTGATAACGGGATAGTGAAATGAAACTGCGATCCGCGTCCGGGTTGCGATGTTGCCCAGATTCGACCACGGTGTCGCTCAACAATCCGCTTGCAGAGCGCTAATCCGATGCCGGTTCCTTGATAAACATCACGGCCGTGAAGACGTTGGAAAATCAAAAAAATGCGTTCTGCATATTCCATCTCGAATCCAATGCCGTTGTCGCTAACAGTAATAACCCAGTTTATCCCTTGCTGCTCCGCTTTTATATCAATCAATGGAGAATCTGAACCGCGATACTTGATCGAGTTATTTATCAAGTTTTGGAATAACTGTCGAAGCTGCGATTCATCTGCATTTATTGTAGGTAACTCTTCGTAGGTGATTTGTGCACCTGATTCAGAGATCAATAATTGTAAATCAGCTAAAACTGAGGCAACAATTTCATTGCAGTTTGACTGCACCATTTTGGGTTGCTTGGTCGAAAGTCTCGAATAGACTAGCATATCACTAACTAATTTCTGTAATCGAGCTGCGCCACCAACGGCATGATTGATGTATCTATGCGCCTTTTCATCGAGTTGATTTTCATATTTCTGAGAAAGCAAGTTTAAAAAACCGGTGATTGTTCTGAGCGGTTCTTGTAAATCATGAGCCGCGATATAAGCGAATTGTTGCAGCTCGAGGTTTGATCTATAGAGTTCGGCTTCTGCATTTTTTTTCTCAGTTATGTCACGAAAAACGATCACGGCACCATTATTTACACCTAAATCCGGATTGATAGGTCGTCCAGAAACGGTTACCCAGCGGGCAGAAGGAAGGCTCTCATTCTGTAGAATTAGTTCTTCATCGTTGATGACATCGCCTCTGATTGCTCGCACGATTGGAACTTCATCCCAGAGATACTTGGTGGTTCCATCGGCATGGTAACAACCAAAGAAATCACCCCAGCGCTCAATTGGAAGGGACCCTCCCGGGTTAAGCCCAGTAATTTCTTCAGCCGCTCGATTCAATAATATGATCTGGCCGTTTTGATCCGCGATCACTACACCATCAGAAATACTTTCCAGAACTGACTTGAATACAGGGTCTTGGTTAATCGGTTCAGAAGATTGATCGTTCAAGGTAATCCTTAATCAACTAGATTGAGTTATTGATATGACAAACTAAAACCAGTGGCCGTGCGAAGAGACTGTAGTGTTTCCCAAACCAAATGTCTTCCCCTTACGGATTAATTTTGACGGTTTCGAAACTATTTTATTATGCGCTCATCCACTTGGGGGATTGCACAGCGGTCTAAACATTATATGGTGGAAACAGTCGTCGAGAAAAATTTCCTGGAGTGATCGGTGATGGCTAGTAAGCGAATTCGTGCCCTGCTCATTGAAGATAATCCTGATGACGCGTCTCTGTTGCAGGAGTCACTTCCTGACGGGAACGGGACTGAAGAGTCGATCGAGATCGATTGGGTTGTTGATCTGTCTTCTGCTCTTAAGAAACTGGAGACCAATCGCTTCAGCATTGTGCTTCTCGACTTGAGCTTGCCTGACAGTATTCATCTGGACGCCTTAAAAAAGCTGCGACTCATATATCCGCATATTCCAATAATTATCCTGACTGGACTAGACGATAAAGGTGTGGCAATCGAAGCGGTTAAGAGCGGCGCTCAAGATTACCTCGTCAAAGGCAAGCCCAGTGCCGAATCATTGCAGAGATGTATGCGGTACGCGATTGAGCGGAATTCTCTGGAAGAGTCAATTCGCAAAAGTGCTGAGGAAGCACGACAATCGCAAGCCAAGTTGGAGCTGGCGTTGACTGCGTCACAACTTGGAGTCTATTCCTGGAATATTTTCAATAGTAAGATTAGTTGTGATGAGAGAGTGCGTTTAATTTGCGGATTCGAAGAATCTGAAATCGAACTTGATGTATTGATCGATCGAGTGGTGCTGCCGGAAGACCTGCCCAAAGTGCGCAAGGCCGTGGAGGCATGTCTTTGTGGCAAGGAGCCGTTCGAAACTGAGTTTCGAGTGGTGTGGAGCGACGGTAGTATTCACGAAGTTTCGTCGGTGGGACAGGCTTTTTTTGACAACGATGGAACTGCAATGCGACTTACTGGTGTCGTGCGTGATATCACAAAGCAGGTAGAAATTCGGAAGCGCGAGCAACGATTTGCGCTTCTGGAGCAGCGCGAAGAATTCATCGCTATGCTCGCTCACGATCTTCGCTGTCCGATCTCTGGAGCTCAGCGGCTCCTAGAAAATTTGATCCAGGGAAAGGTTGGACCAATTCTACCTTCGCAGTCAACAGTGCTTGAAGCTATTGCAATCGGAAATCAGTGCATGCTTCACAACATAAATAACATTCTTGATGTTTATCGATTAGAAGCCTGCTCGGTAACGGGACCGCTGATAGAACAAGGGCTTTCAAAAATTATTTCAGCATGCGTAGCCGAGACAGAGCCGATTGCGGAAAGTAAGAATATCTCATTGACGTGGCAACCTTCCGACATCGGTATGGTTATGATCGATGGCTTGGCTATGGGCCGGGTGATAACGAATCTGATAACGAACGCTTTGAAGTTCACACCCGAGGGTGGACACGTCGAAGTCAATCTCAGTGCTCGCGATGGACGCGCCATAATTCAAGTTAGAGATAATGGCATAGGTATTGATCAGGCGTCTCAGGAAAAACTTTTTCAGCGCTTCTATCAATCAGATCGTAAAAATCGAAGAACTGGACTGGGTCTCGGTTTATATCTCTGCAGGAGATTTGTCGAGGGCCAACACGGTTCCATCAAGTGTATTAGCGAACCCGGCAAAGGTGCTACTTTTGAGATCTCGTTACCGCTAAAGTCGGCAGAATCATCTCGAATTTTTTCGATGGCTGAATCTGAGTTGACTGCGATTGGGTAGTCACTACGGGTAGTGTTCTTCTTTTAATGCGGACCGTGAGAAATATTGTCGCGCGCGCGCGTCAAAATGGCTGTTTCTAATCAGACCGTTTTGGCAGTTTCAGAGCTACAAAACAAAATGGTCGCCGGTCGGATCGCTTTTAACAGTGTTTACTTTAGTTCTGTGAAGACTACTCGTCGGTTTTTCGCTCTGCCTTTTGACGTTTTGTTTGATGCAATTGGCTTAGCGAAACCGTAGCCGATAGGGTTTAGACGCTCTTCGGATATGCCGCAATCAACCAGGTATTTCTTTACGCTTCGGGCTCGGCGTCCGGACAGATTCAAGTTGTAATCCTTGCCACCAATAGTGCAGGTGTGACCTTCAACCGAGAGTTTTATATCCGGATTGCTGATCAAATATTTGGATAGTTCATCCAGTACTTGTCGAGCAAACGGTTTCAACGTGTCCTTATCGAAATCGAACAGGATTAGGTAGGAAGTGGCTTGACCTTTAGATTTTAATTGTTTGATCAGATTGTCGGCTTCACGCTTGGCTTTATTTAGGTCACCGCCCGTGCTACCAGGGTGCTTGCGGTGCAACACACCATCAGCATGAGAAAGTTTCAATTCACTCCATTGAAACGGTCCTGTTCCCTGCAACATGATTGGGAATAGTGGATTATCGAGGATCCAATAAGTCCAACCTGCATCAGTTTTTGCCCGAATAGATCTTACCGGAAGTCGCATACCATCGACGATTACTGTGACTGTTTCATAGCCCTCAGCTACGATTTCGTGAGGCAGTGGTTTCACTTCACGTTTGTAAACCAGCGGACTGTCAGGTCCGTCGAGTTCAAATCGCGTCACTTGACCAGTTTTTAATTGATGATAGAGGTTGTCCGAAATCCTGACGATGCTGGTGAAACCGATTAACGATTGGGATTCTTTATCCGGATAGAAGAAACTTACTTTGTATGCGTCCTTGCGATCTTCCGGTTCGACGGCGCGCAGACCGGCTACACTAGCCGGGCTCGTCATTTGCCATTCGAATCGATAGCCGCGATGATCGTTATATTCGATGTCGCATATAAAATTGTAGTTGCCGACCAGGTGCCACCTGGTGTCCAGTCCATTCGTGATTGGAAATACAATTCGCAGGCCCTTCTTCAGGACTAGCTTGTCTGTGAAGTCTGACGGCGAGCTCGGCGGCATGGCTGTGAGCGGTGCCGTCGGCGTCAGGGGAATTACCGGCGCTGGAACTGCTGCGCTGCTCGACTGCTGCTGTTGATTGGGAGCCAGGGGCGGCTGGACTGTCTGCTGGTCAGGCGGCGCGTCTGGCGGTGGAACCGGCTGGACTAGAGGTGGCATTGACAACTGATCCTGAGGATTGGGGTTTTGGGCCCAAACAGCTTGGCTAGACACAGCACAGTAACAAAACGCTATGACTGTTGTAACGGATAAGACGAATTTGCAGGTTTCCAACAACATCGACAGGCTGGCGTCCTTGAGACTTTTAGTGTTTTCCGAATCTGAGCCGAAAGCTGTTAGCTCCGGCAGAGGCAAGTATTAGCGAATCTGCCCTCAAGCGCAATAGATGATTAAGGAAAGATAGCGTTTTGGCGACTGGCGTGCTGGTTTTAATACATTGAGAGATAGATGCGTCAAGCTTGGCTGGCAGGATATTGAAGTCGCTTCAAATAAACGCCGCAATCCTGCTAATGCACTTTGGTTAGTTGCTGCTTTCTCGTGACGGTTCTCCGTCCAGGTATCGCAAAGGGGGCGAATAGAAAGTATGGGTAAATCCGTAGGAATCGATTTAGGGACTACGAACTCGGTTGTCGCAGTTATGGAAGGTGGACAACCGACCGTTATCGCTAATGCTGAAGGCGGGAGAACTACTCCGTCAGTCGTAGCATTCACCAAAACTGGTGAGCGGCTGGTAGGACAATTGGCTCGCAGACAAGCCGTGGTTAATCCGCAAAACACAGTTTATTCAATAAAACGATTCATTGGTCGCAGATTCGATGAAGTCGATTCTGAACGAACCAAAGTTTCGTACAGAGTGGTGAAAGGTCCGGACGAAGGTGTTAAGGTCAGTGTAGGCGGCAAGGAATATGCGCCGGAAGAAATTTCCGCGATGGTGCTTCGCAAACTCAAAGAAGATGCTGAAAAGTATCTCGGTGAAAAAGTCGATAGCGCAGTGATCACCGTTCCTGCTTACTTCAACGACTCGCAAAGACAGGCGACGAAGAACGCCGGCACCATCGCCGGTTTGGACGTCCTGCGTATCATCAACGAACCGACAGCCGCTGCGCTCGCGTACGGTCTCGACAAAAAAGCTGATGAAACCATCCTCGTCTTCGACCTTGGTGGTGGTACATTCGACGTATCCGTTCTCGAAGTCGGAGAGGGTGTTTTTGAAGTTAAGTCTACCCACGGTGATACTCACCTCGGTGGCGACGACTTCGACCACCAGATCGTTGAGTTCATTGCCGAAGAGTTCAAGAAATCTGATGGTATCGACCTTCGCAAAGACCCTCAAGCACTTCAGCGACTGACTGAAGCGGCTGAGAAAGCGAAAATCGAATTGTCTTCAGTAACTGAAACTTCAATCTCGTTGCCATTCGTCACTGCTAACGAAACCGGTCCAAAGCACTTGGACATGCGCCTTTCGAGAGCACGTTTCAACGAGTTAACGCACGACCTGGTTGAACGTTGCCGTATGCCGGTTGAGCAAGCTCTCAAAGATGCCGAACTGACCTACAAAGACATCGATGAAGTCGTACTGGTTGGTGGATCAACAAGAATTCCAGCCGTTAAGGATCTCGTGAAGGGCTTGACTGGTGGTAAAGAGCCTAACCAGAGCGTCAACCCTGACGAAGTGGTGGCAATTGGTGCTGCTGTACAAGCCGGCATTCTCGCTGGTGAAGTCAAAGAAGTAGTGCTGCTCGACGTCACTCCGCTATCGCTCGGTATTGAAACCATGGGTGGTGTCTTCACCAAACTCGTGGATCGCAACACCACGATTCCATGCCACAAGTCAGAAATCTTCTCGACCGCTGAAGACAATCAACCAGGCGTTGATGTTTATGTTTTCCAGGGCGAAAGACAAATGGCTCGTGACAATAAGATGCTCGGTAACTTCAGATTGGACGGTATCGCTGCCGCTCAACGTGGAATGCCTAGAATCGAAGTTTCTTTCGACATCGATGCCAACGGTATCGTCTCAGTTTCAGCCAAAGATCAAAACTCCGGAAAAGAGCAGAAGATCACAATCACCGCCTCGACAAACCTGTCGAAGGATGACGTCGATCGCCTGGTTCGCGAAGCTGAGACCAACTCGGAAGAAGATAAGAAGCGCAAAGAGAAAGTTGAAGTTAGAAACGAAGCTGACTCTATGTGTTACGCCATGGAACGCGCCATGAAAGAAGCTGGCGACGTAATCTCGGAAGGCACCAAGTCGAAGGCTGACGGTATCATTGCGGAAATTCGTAAGAAAACCGAAAACACCGATCCTAATGTCGAAGAGCTCAAGAAGCTGATGAATGACCTTCGTGGAATGGAAGTCTTGATTCAACAAGACATTCAATCGAGACAACCAGTCGGAGCCGGTGCTCCAGCGGGTGGCGGCGGCGGTCCAAGTGGTGGCGGATCGAGTAGCTCCTCCAGCGACAACGATGACATCATCGATGCTGAGGTCACGCCATAAGACTGCAGGATTGATTCGAGCGAGATTGCTGAGTTAAAAACAATCGCCGAACCAATCGAAACAATCATGAAAGGGCGATGCCAAGCGCATCGCCCTTTTCTTCAGGGCTCGATTTGTTCCAGGCCGGAGCAATGAAACTGAAACTGTTTGAGTTCGGGTAAAATCTAATAGGTCTGAATATTGGAGAAATGACATGGATGTTGCTACTTTTGCTGCTGGTTGCTTCTGGGGCGTAGAACACGAATTCCGAAAAATCAAAGGTGTTTCCGAAGCGATTTGCGGATACATCGGCGGACAAACTGATGCACCGACCTATCGCGATGTTTGCGGGGGAAGAACCGGTCATGCCGAGGCTGTCGAAGTGACTTACGATCCGAACGTAGTCAGTTACGAACAACTGGTCGAAGCGTTTTTCGAATTGCACGATCCGACTCAAGTAAACCGTCAGGGACCAGATATCGGCGACCAATATCGCTCCGCAATTTTCTGCCACAATGCAAAGCAGACTGAGATCGCCAATCAGATTAAAGACCGAATTGATAAATCAGGTAAACTTCCTCGACCGATCGCCACTAAGATTGTTGATGCCACCACGTTTTTCAAAGCCGAAGAATACCATCAAAAGTATTTTGAGAAAAACAATATTCAGTATTGCCATTAGTTTCAGTACAATCGTGATACCGGATGTGGTGTATAGGCGAGCATGACAAAAATTCTTTTGGTTGAAGACAACGAAGACCTCGCGCAAGTGGTGCGGAGTTATTTGCTGTTTGAACATTACGAAGTCGAAAACGTTTTTAACGGCTCAGAGGGCATTTCGCGAGTTAAGACTTACGACTACGACGTCATCGTTCTCGACCTGGGACTGCCTGATTTATCCGGTCTGGATGTGCTAAAGGCTCTTCGGGGCTCAGGTAGCAAAACTCCGGTGTTGATTTTGACAGGACAAAACTCGGTCGAAGAAAAAGAGAAAGGCCTGGATGCCGGCGCCGATGACTACGTCACTAAGCCATTCCATATGAAGGAGCTGGGCGCCCGGATAAGAGCGCTCCTGCGGCGACCAGCGCCACTCTCGCCCGGCAACAGTTTGCTTAAACTAGGTAATGTGGAACTAGATACATCCAAGTTTCTAGTCATCAAACAAGGCGAAGTAATTCCGCTCGTTAATCGTGAGTTTCAACTTCTCGAGTTTTTCATGCGGCATCCGAATCAGGTTTTCAGCACCGAGGCCTTGTTGAACCGGGTCTGGCCGAACACCAGCGGATCTGCCGGACAAGCCCTGCGCACGACAATGAAGCGACTGCGAAAGAAGATCGACCCTGACGGTGCTTTGATTAAGACCGTGCACGGAGTGGGATATAAGTTAGAGACCGAAAGTCAGCCTGAATCCTGATTGTCGGTTCAGTGAGATGGTTTGAACCACAGTCTGAAATGACAGCCTGACGTTCAACCCAGCTGACCAACTCTAAACACAGTTCGTAAACCAGTTCGGGCAATGTCAGACAACAACTCTGCCTTTAGCTTCAAGCTAAGCCATCAAGGCTTGTTGCTCGTTGCTGTCCTGCTGGTTATCGAGTTTATCTTCGTCGGCAGTTTGCTGGCGCTCTTGAATCAAGCAGAGTCAGAAGCGCGCAGTCAGGACCGCCTCCGGCGAATCACCGTGGCGAGCAATCGTCTGATCGAATTGCACTACGTCGCCATGTATTCAGTCAGAGATTTCATTGCCACTCACGATACTTTCCACGAGCAGAAATACCTGGGTGCAATCAGAGAGCTCAAAGAGAATTTGACGTTTCTTGAAAAGAATTTGTCGAAGGAACCATATCAGTACGAATTGATCAAAAAGATTCGAACAAAGTTCAATGTCGTTTTCGAGGTTGCCGACCGCGCTCGCGATGTAATCGACAACAATGGTTCGCTGGCAGAACTAGCCGATGTTTTGAGAAACAAGGATCGATTCCAGGCGTTAAACCGTGAATTGGTTCCCGACTTTCAAGAGTTGATGCGTGGGCAACGACGCATTGAAGACCAATCGCCGGTTTTGCAGAAAAAATGGCGCGACAATACTCGATTATTGCTTGGTGCAGGTTTGGTACTGAATGTGGTGATAGCGGTCGCTATGGCTGTGTTTTTCACCAGGAATATTATCAAACGATTGGAAGTCCTGGTAGATAACACTCGAAGGCTGAAACACGGTGAGAATCTGCTTCCTGCGATGTACGGCAGTGACGAGATTGCAAAATTAGACAATGTTTTTCACGAGATGGCGTTCGATTTGACTGAGGCTGCTCGCAAAGAGAAGCTAGCTCTTTCTGATGCGCAAGAAGCGGAGCAAAGAATCAGGCAGTTGATTAACAGCATGCCAACCGGCATTCTCACTGTCGATAAGAGTGGAACGATCATGTTCGCGAATCCTCGTGCTTCGTCAATGTTCGGTTACACCACTAGCGATTTGAAGGGTTTGCAACTATCCAAAATTCTTTCTTCATTCGATTTAAAGAAGGTCGATGGTGGTGCCATGCAACGCATCTACGAAGATTTTAGAGACCGTTCGGTGGAGTTGCGGGCGACTACGGCAAGCGGTTCTCAGCTTGATATAGATTTTTCGATTACACCGTTTGATAGCAAAGGCGACAAGCGTTTTCTTCTCACGTTGGTCGACATCACTGAGAAACTAGAAATTCAAAGAATGCGTCAGGCGTTCGTCGCGATGGTCAGCCACGAATTGCGCACGCCGTTAAACTCGGTGCAAGGCTATCTCGAAATCCTCGAGATGGGCGTGTTTGGCGAGCTGACGACGGACGCGCGCGACGGTGCAGTTCGTGCATCTGCCAATATCGATCGACTGATTTCTCTAATTACTGATTTGTTGGATTTGGAAAAAATCGAATCCGGTACCATCAACCTGGTTCCTGAGCAATGCGATGTCGATGAAACGCTTTCTAGATCCGTAGAAGCCGTTGAGGACCTGGCTGAGCTTAAGAAGATCAAGATTGAAACGCTGCCGTTTAGCGACGATCTGACATTCTATTGCGATCAGGATCGCGTCATACAAGTGGTTGTGAATTTTCTATCGAACGCACTTAAGTTCACTCCCGACGGTGGCACTGTGGAGATCGCAGTGAACGTCGTTCGCAATTTCGTCGAGATCTCGGTGATCGACCAGGGACCTGGCATACAGCCACGCTACAGAGAAATTATTTTTGAACGCTTTCAGCAGATCCGCGATGAAGATGGAAAACACAAGGGCGGGACCGGACTCGGTTTGGCAATCAGCAAAGCGATAGTCGAACAACATCATGGAACGATCGGAGTCGATTGCGAACGCGAGAAGGGAAGCCGGTTTTGGTTCACGATTCCGCGACGTGTGACGACCTTCGATTTATCTAACCCTGAGACCGATGAGTATCAATATTGATACGACTATAGATCCGAGCCTGTCTTCAATGGCAACCTAAAGCCCCGCTTCCTGCGAGGGAGGCGGGGCTCTGAAGTTTTTATGAAACCAAGTCGGTGATTTTGCGCATCAATGGAATCAGTGTGTCGGTGTCGGTTCCTTCGGTGATTGTGACGAGGAGCCCGCCTCCGAAGTCTGCGATGACCACGTAGCCCCTCGGTGTTCGAGAAACAACTTGGTGAACACGTTCGTGACCCATTTTCTTGGTGACGTGCTCGGTGTTCATGTAGACACCAAGAGCCCATACGCCAATTGACTCTGCATCAACTTCTTCAGGCATGGTGTTGGCGATCAGCAAGCCGTCGTGACCGACGATAACCGATCCAATCACTTTTTCCTGTCCGCCGATTTCACTAAGAAGAGTTTGAAGATCTTCGGATGCCTCAAGAGTGAGGATTCTCATTTTGATGTCTTGCTGATCGGCTGCGGTGATCTTGCTCAGCTTCTCTAGATCCTTCTGGTCGAGCAAGAACTTACCGATTGCAGCAATTCTTCCGGAGCCGGTTTCGGCGACATCAGCGCTGGCATCGAGTTTGCCGATACCCTCAATTTTTGGTGGGGGCATTGACGACTGCACTGGGACATGTGCCAT
>CAZRMH010000044.1:0-28562 GCA_964600935.1 uncultured Candidatus Obscuribacterales bacterium | reverse complement strand
AGTCAAGGCGTTGAGGCACAGACCCTTGCAAACGTTCACCTGGCTATCGAAAACGATCTGGAAATCATCCCCGTGATCAACAAAATCGATTTGCCGAGTGCGGAACCGGCTCGCATTCGTCAGGAGATCGAGGAGGTTGTCGGTTGGCCAACAGATTATGCGGTCGAAACAAGCGCAAAAATGAACATCGGAATCATCGATGTTCTGGAAGCCATCGTTCATCATATCTCCCCGCCGAAAAACACAATCGATCAGCCGCTGCGTGCATTGGTTTTTGACAGCTATTACGATACTTATCGCGGCATCATCGTTTACTTCCGCATTAAGGATGGCGAGATCAAGGTTGGCGACAAAATTCGTTTTATGGCTAACGAGAAGGCTTTTGAGGTTTTGGAACTCGGAATCTTGCGTCCGAACCAAGTTAAAATCGATCGCCTCGGACCTGGAGAAGTCGGCTATCTCGCCGCGTCTATCAAGGACGTATCGACCCTTGTCGGTGACACCATTACTCATATGGAAACACCTGCGTTGGAAGCGCTTCCCGGTTATCGTCCCGCCAAACCAATGGTGTTCGCCGGCATTTATCCAGTCGATAACGAACAGTATCCAGAGTTGCGCGAAGCTCTAGAAAAGCTGAAGCTAAACGATTCAAGTTTGATCTTTGAACCCGAAAGCTCTGAAGCACTTGGTTTCGGCTTCCGGGTGGGATTCTTAGGCTTGCTCCACATGGAGATTATCAAGGAACGTCTGGAGCGCGAATACAATCTTCGATTAATCATCACCGCGCCGTCGGTAATTTACCGTGTGACGAAAACTGATGGATCGACAGTTATGATCGACAATCCAGCGTTTCTGCCAGAGCCAAACTATCGTACTAAAATCGAAGAACCGTTCGTTGATGCCACCATAATTGTGCCGAACGACTACGTTGGCGCTTTGATGGAACTCTGTCAAGGACGGCGTGGTGTCTATGTCGACATGAAATATCTCGATGCTCGACGCAAAGAATTGATTTACGAACTTCCCCTTTCTGAAATCATCACGGACTTCTTCGATCAACTCAAGTCGCGTTCGAAGGGTTACGCTAGTCTCGACTATCACGTTTCAGACTATCGCGAGTCGCGGCTCGTGAAACTGGATATCTTGATCGCAGGCGACCCTGTTGACGCTTTGTCGGCCATCGTTCACGTTGATAAAGCGCACACGATGGGCCAGCTACTCGCCAAGAAATTGAAAGAAGTGATTCCTCGCCAGATGTTCGAAGTGCCTATTCAAGCCGCTATCGGCGGAAAGATTGTGGCGAGAACAAACGTTTCTGCTGTCCGCAAAAACGTACTTGCCAAATGTTATGGTGGCGATATTTCGCGTAAGCGCAAACTTCTCGACAAACAAAAAGAAGGTAAGAAACGCATGAAGGCTGTCGGTAAAGTGGAAATTCCACAAGAAGCGTTCATGGCATTGCTGAAACTCGAAAGCGATTAACAGCGGCTTTGTATATGGTTTGTAAAAACTAACTCAGAGCTTTCGGCTTGCTTTGCCGCGCAAAAAACTAAACCGATATCGGTTGCGTTTTTTGCGGTAGTCAAAACGGTCTGTGCAGAAGCCTTTCAGCGTCTGGAATGTTTGAAAACAGCTCACCCGAATTGGAAGTGCGAAACTAAACCGATATCGGTTTAGTTTTTAAAGGTGGTCAAAATGCTGTGTAGGCAGGACTTTCGGAGTGTCGTGCTTAAAAAGTGGTTCGCCCGAGATTGAACGCAAACCATTGCTTTGCCTGCACCTTTATAAGGATGTTTATTCGTCGAACCAGGCCCCGCGTCAAGCATCAAATCGGCCTTGTTTTGCTACTAATTATCTACCGAGGTTCATGTGGAACTCGGACTAACTAAGGAGTTTAAGATCATGGGTAAAGCATTACTTCTCTGGGTTCTCGGTGTTCCAACTGGCGCTATCTTTGCACTTTGGATGTTCGGCTTTCTCAGATAATCAAATCCATAGAACTCAACCGATATCGGTTGAGAATTTACACTAACTCACCCTCATATCTTGGTAAGGACGATTCGTAATGGCGATGTGGAACAGGCGTGACGACTACGGCGGCGGCGAAGTCCGAACTGGCTCTAGAGCAGGCATCCAATTGCTCATCGCCCTGGGCATCGGACTTTTTTCGCTATTCACATACTTTAGTCAGACGCAATTTAATGAAGTAACAAACGAGAAACAGCACATCGCCATATCACCAAGGCAAGAAATTTCTCTTGGCTTACAATCTGCACCACAGATGGCGGCGCAGTTCGGGGGCGTGTCACATGATTCAGCCGCTCAAGCACTTGTAAGCGAGATCGGAAATGATATCGTCAACAAGAGTGACGCGCATAAGACACCCTACAAATTCTCTTTCCAAGTTCTAGACGATCAAAAAACTGTCAACGCGTTCGCGCTGCCTGGTGGTCCGGTGTTCATTACGGAAGCACTGCTCAAGCGTCTCAAGACTAGAGGACAGATCGCCGGAGTGCTCGGTCATGAAATCGGTCACGTCGCGGCCCGACATTCAGCGGAACATCTAGCCAAACAACAACTCACTCAAGGTTTGACAGGCGCTGCGGTTCTTGCGACTTATGATCCTAACGATCAGTCAAGCAGGAACAGCGCCATGGTCGCGTCATTGATCGGTCAAGCGATTAACATGAAGTTCGGGCGGCAAGATGAACTGGAAGCAGACAAGCTCGGCGTCTCGTTTATGACTGAATCCGGTTATGATCCAAACGCTATGATTGATGTAATGGCTGTCCTGAAGGCGGCTTCGGCGGGGCGCAATATCGAGTTCTTCAGTACACACCCGAATCCTGAAAACCGGTCGACTCGTATAAAAGAACAAATTGCCAAGCTCTATCCGAACGGCCTGCCTTCTGGACTTGAACGTTAAGTCGGGACTCGGCCTTCTGATTCTTCTTCTGTCGCGCTTATTTTACTAATGGTGGAACAATTCCGCTCTCGAGGGACTCTCTTTACTCATCCTGATTATTCGTAGCGATTCTCCTTGGGCACAAAACCACAAGTCGAAAAAAGACTAGGTGCACTCACCGCACTGCGTTTCATCGCAGCCTTCCTCGTTGTGCTCGGCCACACGCGTTACGATTTTACTCCGCTCAACGACTTTCCCGAACAGATTGTTTTCAACCAGGCAGTAACGTTTTTTTTCGTGCTGTCTGGTTTCATTTTGACCTTTGTTTACCCGGACCTGCAGACTGCCGCAGCGACCAAAGCGTTTATAGTCAAACGATTTGCTCGACTATGGCCTCTTCATGTAACCACTTTCTTCCTTGATAAGATACTTGTGGCACCAGCCCTGGTGACATTAGGCGGAGCTTCGCCTCGGCTGCTGGTTACTCTATCGAATCTAGCGATGGTGCACGCCTGGATTCCACTTTCACAATTCTTTTTCTCGTATAACGCACCATCCTGGTCAATTTCAGCGGAATTCTTTTTCTACCTTTGCTTTCCACTGCTGCTGTTTTTAATGAGACGGAACGTTTGGTTGCCTCTTCTTATCTCATTCTCGATAGTTTGCGTTTTTATCTACATCTCGAACGTGAATCATCTTACGGAAGATGCCATGGGCTGGAACATGGAAGGTTTGTTGTATATAAATCCGCTTGTGCGAATTTTCGAATTTATTACAGGCATGATGACCGCAATGTTTTTCGCTCGTCTGAAACAGCGCATGCCGCTGGCTGAGAATGAAAAAGGTAATCTTGTTGCAACTGTAGTGGAAATGGCAGCGATCTCTCTGGTGGTCGCATTTATGTTAGCGACACTGCCGTTATCAAACGCTGCCGTTCCATATGTAGGCCTCGCTGGTGCCTTTTGGCTCAAGAATTCGATTGTGCCACTAGCGGCATTCAACGGTTTGATTCTAGTTACGGCCTTGGGACGTGGTCTCATTTCACGCTTTCTTTCGATACCGCCCATGGTGCTGCTTGGTGATATAAGTTATGCGATTTATCTGGTTCACTACCCTCTACTTATGTATCGACGTTGTTTTTTGCCTCAAGAAAATTCTATCTACTCACTGGTCGCATTTCTCATCGTTTTGTTCATCGTCAGTCATTTACTGTTCGTCATTGTCGAACGCCCGATACGCCATTTGATTACCACGCTGGTTCTCGATCGCGATGAAGTATCTGCTAGGACCGAGACTCCGACTGGTGCCGTTGGAGTGGCGTCAGAATCTGCTCTGGTAAACGCGCGAAACGTTTTATCAGGACTATTCGCTCCGGCTCTGCTATTTTTCCGAGCGCCGGGAAAATCCAGCTTGTTTATAGCTGAAGTTGCGTGCCTTGTTCTGATGATTTTAGTTCTTCATCCGTCAATCGATCGCGTGACCAGTGCTGAAGTTCGACGACTGCTCAGCATCGATAAATATCTCGCCAATGAAGTTCGGGTCGGCGATGATCTTGTTATCTCGCGCATTGTCACTCATCGCAATGAAAATTCTGCAGAAGTGGAACTGTTATTTCGAGCTAAAAGGAAACAAGAACTGGAATATTATCTTTATGTCCAACTCCTCGATCAGCAAGGCAATAAACTGTACGAACAGTCTGTGAATTTTTCGCCGCTTCCGACGAAGGTCAAAGCAGGCGAATACTGGCTGCAAGCGATACATATACCGATCGAAAAACTGCATTTGGCTAAGAGCATCGGCGTTCAGGTAATCAAGGAAAAGGTCGGTCTCATGCGAATCGATGGTGGTATAACCGATATGGATTCCTACCGATTACTACTGTCGGCAAAGTCACTCGGGAGGCGAAAAATCGGTGAGCCGATGTTGTAGTCTTTATCAAACTAGATCTTTTCAAGAAAATGACAAAGCGAGTTTGAACGCATAACAATTTACCGGAATAGTTTTTCGGCTTGTGACAGTTTAGAGCGCTCATGAGCTTCAGAAACAAGCTGTTAAGGGTTTTTGAAACCTGGCAAAGAACTCTGATTATGCCAGTGCGGCTACCATCAAAACCGTAACTAGAAGGTTCGTCAGCAAATGACAAATGATACCAGGGACGATACTGCCGGTTTTTTCGAAGGCGTAAATGTTCACTGCTGCAAAAATAAATTTATCTGCTATCCACCAGGGGGTAAATTCGAAGTGCACAATCGCAAAAAATGCTGAACCAATTATCAATGATGGCCACATCGAGAAATGGCGTCTCAAAGACGGGTGCAGCATTCCTCGAAAGGCAATCTCTTCAAGTATTGGCGCGAGCACTGCAGTACCCAAAAACAAAATCAATACGGCCGGAATTGATTCAGCACTGATCAGCAGTTCCGTGCTCACCGTGCTCGATTTTTGCCACGGGAAATGAAACCAATATGATAGAACCGTTGCCACCATAGCCGGTGTCCAGCTCAGAATGAAACACTCGAAACCTATCCGTATTAATTCCTTTGTGCTGTAATTATCAGTTTTGAGTTTCAGATGTACGAAGTCAACAAATTTACCCTTGTTGATTAACCATGTTGTTGCGAGTATGACTGGAACCAGTAGCAGCGCTTCGTCGAGATTGTCTAACCAGGCCCGTTTTACCGGCTCAAAATACGATGCCAGAAGCGCCATCATCTCTTCAGCCTGGGTTCCGAGGGCAGCCGTTTGCGCGATAAATCCGCCGATACCGAATATCACCGTTATGAAAAAAATGATGTGCGGTTTTATCCATCCATAAGGATAAGGGCATGCCACCGACGTCGAGAGCTGCGGCAGTCGAAACAGTTTTGGTTTCCAGATCACAAGATAAGCGAGAAAACCGATGCCTGTTAGGGCAAAAGCTGCTATGTCCACTAGCAGCGACTGTTTGATTTGATGGTCTAACTCAGGTAGCTCGTTCCGCGCCGCTTGCGCCTTCTGCGGCTGATTGTTTTTTGCATAAACATAACTAATCAAATAGGAACGCACAGTGTCCGGATGAATGCTTTCTCGGATAAATTGAACTTGCTCATCGATTGTCTGATTCGAAGCCCCATTTTTCGAAAGGTCGTGGTTTGAATTCGTGCTTGCACCGCCAGCGGTGCCACAGATGATGCCTGACAATTGAGCAGCTTTTCTCGATCGATCCGGATCCTTCTCGACGGTTTTCTTTTCAATCTCTTTGAGTCTGGAGCACTCTTTATCGATCGCTGTTGATGCATCCTTGGAGAGCTGACTTTTAAGGACGATCTCGTTGGCCACCAACCCTGGATCTTCCGGATCACTTTGCATGCACTTCTGATTGTGCGCGATTCCGGTCATCAAAATGGCGTCAGCCAGCGGTTTGCTGAAACCTTTCAGCGACTCGGCAATAAACAGGTCACGACTGAGTGGATAGCCAAGCGTCTCCGACCCGGTTGCCCTAACCTCGATGGTTTTACCGTTGGCATCCGTCAACGTAATGGTAACTACTTCCAGTTGTTTGAGCGGAAACTGTAGATCATCCAAAACCCGGTCAATCCTGGGTCGCTGAGCCTCACTGCAATTGATGCGAACCCGGGCTGTTGACTCTCCGACAGCCGTGCCCATAGAGATCGCACTGAGCGGCAATCCGAGCTTCTTGGCCAGCTCCTCGACTAGATAGCGCCGCGCCCTGTCCATCTCGGCAGAAGTGTCGTCGTCGAGCTCTTCATCATCGGCGGCATTGACTTCGAGCGGCTGATTAACAACCTCGTCCTCGACTGGAGGACCGCTTGCCATGATGCCGGTCTCTTGATATGCGAGGGCGCAACTGATCAAAATCGCCAGAGCTGCCACAGTCCACGCGATCGCCCGAGCCATAGTTCTTCCTTTAGGAGTTCAGACGTAAATCATAACGGATGGGAGCAGACCAGGTGAAAACTCGTGTAATATTTGGATAGCGCGCAGGCTAACCGCGTGCTTTGAGCAGTTCCGGAGTGTCCCGATATGGGTAAAAAACGACAGTTCAAAAGAAGCGATGACAAAAAGGGTCAGGGTTCCGGGGCGAATTCGAGTTCGACGCCTGAATACTTCCCTCGCAAAACCGGAATGATCGATCCGACTTACATTGACAATCGTGGCAATGAAGCACCACCCGATTTCGGTCCTCAACACCCGCCTACGCAAATGACTGCCACTGAAATTTGGGAGCAGAGAAACGCCGCGAGATTAGCAGCTGAAGCGGCTGAACAGACCAAGGCTGCTAGCTCTGTTGAAACCACTGGAGTCGCCCACACAAATCAAGAGTCGCTCGAAGAAACCGACAGTGTCGTTTCTCGTCGACAAAAAGTTTCGCAAAGTGACCCGACTAACGCTTCTATTTCAGTTGAGAACTTCTCTGAGATTGAAAACGAGATTGAGGCTCAAGGCGAGCAACAACTCTCTGGAGAAACCTCTTCAACAGTGGTTCCCATGCGAAAGAAAAAGCGGCTTTCGGAAATCATTGAAGAGTTGAAAAACGATGTCGAGTTGGAAAGTACTCGTCGTCAACTGGTGGCAGGCGCATGGCGCGCGCGCGATAAAGTTTACCAACAATTATTTGGTAAGCCGGCTTACGTCACTCCTGCGAACTACGAGGCGCCGTCGGAAGAAGTTCCAGAAGGTTTCGCTACACGCGACACTTCCCTGCCGGATATTGAACTTGATGAGGAGAAAATTTCCGTGCTCGCGTACGGACCTGATCCGCAAGCTCCTTACTGGAAATATGTGACCGCTGGAATCGCCACACCATGGGTTCAGTACGAACCGCTCCAGGTGTCGGGTTTTGGCTGCGAACTGATGATAAAAACCCCAACTGATGCACCGTGGGCGGCACCATTTTTGAGAACGCTCGCGTTCTACATCTTCAACCAGGCTGGGACAGTCAGTCAGGGCGTTCGACTAGCACTGAACAGCTCGATTGACCCCGGTCATAGTGATTCGAAATTGCGTAACGCGTTTGTCTGGTACGCAGACGAAGCACCGGATACTTTGTACGAATTGCCGTCAGGGTTGTTCAGTATAAATATCGTCGTCGGAATGACCGATGATGAGCGAGCCTTCGCTGACAGCATCGAGGAATATGGCACCTGGTCGTTGCAAGCACTGCTGCGCCAGGCTGGCCACGAACAGGTAACGGATCCAAAGCGTCAATGCGCGATGGAGCACGAAAACATCAACGCCATGAAGATGTCCGTGCGCAACTTCGCGGAAACATTCCGCGCCAACCGAGCAGGACTATTCACCGTGGATGAAACCATGCTATGAACCAAGAGGAACTTCGAGACCGCTTAAAAGGCTACGAACAGCGCATGGAAGACATGCCGCTGTACGAGTTTTTCGTTGAATCATTGATGCCTGAGTACGAGACTCGTGTAGTCAAATGGGTTTGGGCAAACGATCGCGTCCTGGATCTTCGACCACTATGGATTCAACGGGAGAGCACCGCCCCTGATACCGCCAGTGTTTTGGCTCTGCCACCGCTGGATAAACAGTATAAGTGGAACTATGGGCTAGATGACGAAGAGCGTGTAATTATTGCGCGTCAAGAAAATGATAACGATTCTGACTTGTCACTCTTCGACCACTATGACGATCGAGTTGAGGGCGTTCACTACTTCTCATACGATTCCAACAGCACTCACTATATGACCGTCTCCGAATGTGAACGTGACGAAGACGGAAAAATTGTTGGGCACATGGTTCTGAGCGGACATGAAGTCGATTCTGAAGAATATGAATATGACTCCGCCGGTAGAGTCGTTCGAATTACTAGAGAACGTAATTTCCTCAACCCCGAAGCAGAGAGTGAACGTGCACGAAAATTGCGCGCGGACTTGGAACGCTTACAACAAAAACGCGCTGACCTCGGTCTTCCCGGCGGAGCACTGCGAAGTGTCGGGCTGGCAAAATCAGACGTAATCGTTCTCGAATACGCCGCCTCATACGATGACAAAGGCGTCTGCCAAGTTGCTCTGCACAGCGACTGCAACGAGAACGATAAGCTCGTTTATCAACGGAGCAAGTAAGTCATTGACGAGCTTCGATGGCTTGAGTTGGAGCTGAATGGCGGCGTATTGACGACGATGCCAGGTTACAGCGCCGCCGGCTGAATTCGATGCCACGGTGCTTTGTAATACGAGGACGCGCGGACCTTCGCTTCAAGTGCCTCGACTACTGCTTTCGTAAAATCGACGCCCTCGAGTTTTTGGGCGTTTTTCAAACCGCCCGGACAAAAAACATTGATCTCAATCACCTTGTTTCCGATCAAATCCAGTCCGACGAGAAACATGCCGTCTTTGATGAGCTGCGGACGAAGCGCATCGGCAATCATCAGCATCTCGTCGGTGACATCAGCCTTCGCGATCGTGCCACCGACATGAACATTCGATCGAACGTCACCGTCGCTTTTGCGCAATCGTCGAAACGCTGCATACTTTCCTTTGTACTTCAGCGGTTCCCCGTTCATCAAGAACAGCCTGGTATCACCTTGCTCGGCTTCCTTCAAATATTCCTGTGCGATGATATATCCATCTTTCGACAGCGATTTGACGATCTGGTTCAAATTTGCGAAATCGTTTTTCGGCAACAGAAAAACACCCTTGCCTGCGGAACCTTGCACCGGCTTTAGTATCACATCGGTTTTCAAACTTTTCGCAAAAGCTTTGATGTCATCAACCGATTGAGTGATTACTGTTCGGGGTCGCACCGACTCGGGAAACATCTGCAGATACATTTTTGTAAGTGCCATGTTCAATCCTTCCGGGTCGTTTAAAACAATCACTCCTTCTCTTTGAGCTAATCTGCCCAGTTGTATGCCAATGGTTTGAGCCCAAGCCATGTTCCCCACAGCTAGCGATGGATCTGAACGTAACATCAGCGCGTCGATCTCCGACAACGCCAAAGGTTCCACTTTGGGTGAATTAGTCAGTTCTTCGAAGTAGGCGATCGAGTCTTTGTAAGCTCGTTTCGTCACGCGCCGAGCTGTGAGTAAAACCTGCTCATCTTGTCGGATGGTAAAGTCGGAGGCGCTGATGTGAAACACGCTGTGACCTCGCGCTAGCGCCGTTACGGCGAGCCGATACGTCGTGTAGTTCGCCTTCTCGTTGGCTAAATCAGTGACAAAAAATACCAGTCTCACGGACGTAACCTGACCTGCGAAGAAACGACGTTAGTCACTCTTCTAGCATGACATAGAGGTTTAGATTCCGTGTTCAAATTCCGGATTTCGACCGACTATTATTTCTTAGCGACTGAGGCAAGTTTTGCGGCATCAGCCTCTGGTTTTTTTTTCTGCCAGTAGTGATCGCGATACTGGTCGTAATATTCAACAGTCTTCGCGACACCATCAGCAAGATTAGTCGTTGGACGCCATCCGACAATTCGCTCGATCTTGGAGATATCAGAGTAGAAGTCACCGGGCTCCTGCGCCTTGCGCTCAGGCGAGAACTCTGCAAATTTCCACGAACCACGCTTCGCAACCGAAATGATCGTTTCGACCAATTCAAGGAAACTTACTGGAATATCAGAGCCGACGTTGAAGATTTCGCCATACGCTTCAGGCGTGATCGCGCTTCGGAGGATGGCATCGACAGTGTCATCCACGTAACAGAAGTCGCGCAGAATGCTGCCGTCTCCAAAAACTTGAATTTCTTCATTGTCCATCGCGACGCGAACAAACCAATTGGCGACGCCGAATCGCGACGAAAGCATTTGCGAACGCGGACCGTAAATATTGCTCAAGCGCAAGAGCACGCCCCGCACATGGTGCACGTCGTTGTAAACCTTGATGATTTTTTCGGCGGTTAAATTCGATATCTCATAGATACCTTTTGGATTTGTCGGTGCTTCTTCATTTACAGGAAATGAAACCGCTGACCCATACTGACCGCGCGTGCCGGTGTAAACCACAACGGCGTCCGGATTGTACTTGCGAAGTGCTTCCATGACGATAGCAGTGCCATGGATATTGATGGAAATATCTGGAAACGGATTGGTCAAACTCATTAAATGGCAGACCTGGCCAGCCAGATGGAAAACATAATCCTGACCGCGAACGAGATAATTGACGGCGTTCTCATCGCGGATATCGCAGTAGTTAACACGCACTTCATCTTTGACTGGCGCGATGTTGAATTCATTACCGCCGTAATCCGGCACCATGGCGTCGAGCAGGGTGACTTTGGCGCCTGCTTTTGCCAGGCGAATCGCCATCGTGGACCCGATAAAGCCCATGCCACCAGTGACCAGCACTGACTTCCCGTTGAATTGCGTATCTAAATTGTTCGTCATGATCTTAAATGTGGTTAACCAATTTGTTTGCCGTTCGCTGTAAATAGTGAAGAATAGCGCGTCGGCACTAGAACCCCGGTAAAAATGAAGCACGATTTTACCATGCGTTCATGAGACCACCTCAGACCGAAGGGCGCCGAGAACCGAACGTAAGCAGATCTAAAGAATTTCCCAGAGGTTTGAAACTGCCAACTGAGCAGGATTTCTAACTTCTGGTGAGTAGTCATTAATTCCCCGGCGGCTCTTTTCTTCTATAGTTTGTTTTCAGTAGCGAAATTTTTGGTTTTGGAGCAGTAAATGAAAGTACCGTTCGGTAATTTAAAAGCCCACTATCAGGAGTACAAAGCCCAAATCGATGCAGCGGTCCAGCGCACGCTCGATAGCGGCTATTTCATCCTGGGTCCCGAACTGACCAAGTTTGAGAAAGAATTCGAAGAGTACCTGGGCAACGGATATGTGTCCGGCTGCGCCAACGGTACCGACGCCATCTACCTGGCTCTCATGGCTTGCGATGTCGGCTACGGTGACGAAGTTCTCGTCGTCGCACACACCGCTGTTCCCACCATCTGCGCGATTCGCCAGACTGGTGCACAACCGAAATTCGTCGACATCGATCCAACTACCTATACGATGGATCCGAAAGACCTCGAATCGAAGATTTCAGCAACGACCAAAGCAATCGTTCCAGTTCATTTGTATGGACAAGTTTCAGACATGGAACCGATCATGGCTCTTGCCGCCAAGCACAATCTCAAGGTTATTGAAGACTGTGCTCAGTCGACCGGTGCTTTATATAAAGGTCGCATGGCAGGAACTATCGGTGATTTCGGAACATTCAGTTATTATCCGAGCAAAAACATCGGCGCTTTTGGCGATGGCGGCGCGGTTGCGACCAACTCTCGTGAGAATTACGATCGCTTGAATATGTTGCGTAACTACGGTCAGTCGAAACGCTACTACCACGACACCGAAGGCATCAACAGTCGACTCGACGAAATTCAAGCCGCGATTCTTTCCGCTCAACTTCCTTATGTAAATGAATGGAATTCTCGCCGCCGCGAAATTGCTCACCGCTACACCGAAGGATTGAAAGACGTAGTCGTCACGCCTAAAGAAGATCCAAACGGTCACCACGTCTATCATCTCTATGTGATTCAAACTGATGAGCGCGACCAGCTGATCGAGTTCCTCCTGGAGCGCGAAGTTCAAGCGCTGATTCACTATCCGATTCCTGCACACATGCAGAAAGCCTATGCTTACTTGAACTACAAACCAGGCTCATTGCCTGCCACCGAATATGTGACCAAACGCATCGTCAGTCTTCCGATGTTCCCACAACTGACTGACGAGCAGGTCGACTACGTAATTGAGTCTATCAAGGCTTTCTACGAAACTCGTACTGTTGGAAATAACACAATGGAGTCGTCTCTCAATGCCGGTACACAATCCTATGAAGTCGCAATCAACTCCCGTTCTGGAAACTAAACGGCAAGGGATGGTTCACCTCAGCTCAGTGTCGCTAATCATCCCGGCGTATAACGACGAGGAAACCATTGGTCGTCTGATCGACGACGGTGCTACGCTGCTGTCTGAAATCTGCGATGACTACGAAATCGTAGTTTGCAATGATGGTAGTCGCGACAAAACGCTCGAAGTGATTGAAGCGAAAAGACGCACCAATCCTAACGTTCGGTTGCTAAATCACGAAGTGAATAAAGGCTTCGGTGCCACCATTCGCGAATTGTATCTGGCTGGATCGAAAGACTATGTTTTCTCGCTTCCAGGTGATTATCAATACGCACCAAAAGAATTGCTATCCATGGCGCAAGGGCTCAAGACCCACGATTTTGTCATCGGCTGGCGCGTTAATCGCAACGATCCGCCTCGTCGTAAGTTTCAATCGAACGTATACAACTTCATGCTCCGCGTGATGTACGGTCACCGCCATAAAGATGTAAACTCGATCAAACTCTTCCGCAAAGCCATTCTCGACAAGATCACTTTGCGTTCGTCAACACCATTTGTTGATGCAGAACTTTGCATTCGCGCAGAACGCGCCGGATTCAAAGTCATCGAGATTCCAATCGAACACCTTCCGAGAATGACTCAGGGTGCGTCTGGTGGTAAATTCTCAGTGATCTGGGAAACGTTTTCAGATCTATTTGGGATGCGTTCTACCTTCTAACGACTTGTTGGTTTGAAACGTCGTCAACTGATGGCTCAGGTTGCTTGAACAAAGCAACGGTGTGCGTTTGTGGTGGACTGGGTTGGTTGCTGCCGACTGACTGAGCGGATTACAGTCGCAGCAGAACTACTCGTGCAACAAATTTCTATTCGTGGTATCAAGAACTTAGGTCGAAAGACTTAATTAGGAAGGTACTAGTGAGAAGCCCGTGGTCTGTCTGCATTGCAGTTCTTGCTTCACTTATGGGTCAGGTTGCGCCAGCACCCTGTGCCAACAACGTTCTCGAGGGTCGAATCGAGGCCATCGTTAAATCGAACACCACGTTGCCTGCACCTGTTCTAAAAATGCAAGTGCCATTGTTAGATAATGGCACCACAATTGATGGCAGTGGAAAAGTATTGAGCACTGGTATCAGCAATCCAAACTATCCAGATTACTTAATCGGAAAGTGGGGCGGAGAGCTGAAAACAACGTGGACCCAAACCGTTTCAACACACCATATTCCTGACGAATTCATACTGGGAAGTAGAGGTAAAGTAGTTTTTGAATTTGTCAAAAACGGTTTAAGCGGTGTTTTGAAACCAGCACGAGTTTACTTCCCTAGTCATATGATTTCGCATGAAGAGTTCCTCTTGGTCGGAGTTCGACCGGAGAAAATGGCTGCAGCTGATCTGCGCGAGCAGAACCACAAGACGTTTACAAAACTGGATCTAAATCAATCGCGATTGTTTCGCTCCGATGGCTCCACATCGGAATTAGTGGTGGCACTCAATGAAATGAAAACTCTTAGGCGCGGAATTGTTGAGCAGGACATGGTCGTTCGAGAATACGAAGACCGCAAGTTCTACGGTTACCGCGAGACGGTGATGCGTTTCACATGGCATCGAAAGAATTTGATCTTCGCTGAAATCGGTATCGTCAAATACGATAAGTCTGGAAAGATCAACAGTCGAAGCATAATGCAAGGATGGTTAACTCCAAACTGGCAGAAAGTCGCAGATGAGGTCAGTTCCGACTATGGACTGTCTTGGGAAAAGATTGAACAGTATGGCGTTCCAAATGCTGGTCAAAATTAGATTGGAGTTGGTCGTGGTTTCTTGTGAAACTTGTCGCGTTCGCAACTAGCGCTCGGTGCGGCTTTTGGCTAAAACGGTGCGGTTTAAATTCGGACCAACGCAGGGTTCGAATGTTGAATTTAGAACGGTGCAAAGTGCGCTTTAAAGCCGGATGAATTTTAGTGCATGAGATCTACTTCGGTACACTGCACTGACCGATGCCTTTTTCCATGTAGTAGTTTTGATGGTAATCTTCAGCGCGCCAAAACTTTGGTGCCGGCATAATTTGCGTATAGAGTTTTTGTCCTAAAACTTTTTCGCGCATCGCTTTCGACGCAGTAGCTAATTTCTCTTGTTCTGCGTTATGAAAGAAAATTGCTGAGCGGTACTGTCCGCCTCTGACGCTGCAATCGTAGGTTGGACTATGTTCGTCCCAAAAGACAGTTAAAAGTTGTTCGTACGAAACTTTAGCCGGGTCATATTCGACCTCGACTGCCTCACAGTGGCCAGTGGTGCCGGTGCAAACCAACTTGTAAGTCGGATTGTCGACCGTGCCGCCCGTGTAACCTGAGGTCGCCTCGTAGACGCCGGGAATTTGTTGAAGCGCCGCCTCAACACCCCAGAATCAGCCAGCGGCAAATGTTGCTTTCTGATGAGTCATCGACCCGCCTCCCGCTGCGAGATAAGGCACTAATGCAAGACTCAGAAATGTGAACAGAAGCAGAAATTTCTTCTTCATTGCGATTGGCACCTTGGTTATTGGTATCACTAAACTCAGACTAGCAGAAAAACCTAAAACAAGCGCTTCTAAACGACAATTACCTTGCGTTCTTCGCTTGTTCCGCGGCAAAGAGAATGAGTTCGAGTAGCCCGTTGGCAAGCCGTTCTCTGCTGAGTGGAAGCGTGTATTTGCCGTTTAGTATTTCCTGCGAAATCATAAAGTTTACCAGGGCACCATGGATGATTCTCGCCAACGCTTCCGGATCTGAAAATCGGAGATTCGGATTTTCTTTGATGTAAAGCGTGAGACTATCAATCCCCGGACGCACAAGTCGGGTCAAATATAAATCAGCGAGCTCCGGGGAACGCCCCGATTCTGCCAGGATCACTTTGATCAAGCCGACATATTCAGGATCATCCATGCGCTGAAAGGCGATTTGAATCATCGTTCTGAAAAACGCTGGCGGTTCCAGTGCCATTAGTTCCGCTGTCATTCCGGCGCTTACAAATCTGTCCATGAGCCGATCTACGAGTGCGGCAAAGAGACTCTCTTTGTCTTTGAAATAGGTATAAACTGTTTGTTTTGCTACTCCACCTTCTGCTGCGATCGCATCCATGTTCGCAGAATAGCCGCTGCTTAGAAACGCTCTCAGTGCGCCTTCCAATATTTTTTCGCGTTTCTTGTTTTGACGTTCTTCGGACATGCTTATAACCGCGCCTGCTGTCGGCTGGGAAACGATGTCCTTAATCATACTGTATGGTCTAGATTTATTCGTCATTGAAAACGATGTTGATCTTTATTCTTTCTTTCGAGATTGGTTGCATAGGTGAGACAGGCTGCTAGCGCTGTTTCTGAAAGGAGGCCAGTATGCACTAGCAGCTGTCCCAACTGTGCCTCGGTATCTGGTACCGAGTCGGATTGAGTTGCCCTATCAATCCGTAAAAGTAACTTGCGAACCCCAGTTTCGCAACTAAGACTTTGATTTTTTTCTCCTCTGTTGGTCATGTTCACTTGTGAATTCCTAACTAAATTACTTACTTTTGCTCTCTTTTTCTCGGACTAAGTTCGTTTGAACATGTCATTCAGATGCTTGATGGGGGCTAATTACTTTTGATTTGATTCCGTCACTCACGAATGAATCTGAATATTGAGGACAAAGACGTGATTGTCGATTTAGTCGACAAGTACTTCTTCAAAATTAACCGCTCGCATAACTGGTCGCAATTCCTGATTGGTAGAATGCGGTGATGGTTTTGAAGCCCGCATTCGGCGTAGTGTGGATTTTATTAGACTGTACAGTCCAAACCCGGAGGCGCCAGCCAGAAGACCCATAGTTGAGGAAACCAACATACAGTTTTGGTGGCACAGTGCGTTGGATGCGGTGATGACAGTAAACGGAATAACAAAGGCCATCAGCCGACTTGAGCTGCACGATTTAGCTTGAGGTTCCTTGCAATTGTGTGTGGAATTGCATGCGGTTTGCTTCTCTTTCAAACTAGTCATTTTTGACCTCACAGTTAAGTCGTGCAGCTCTTCATGTAGTAATCATACTGTATAGTCTAAAAATGTCAAGAGGTTGGTTCGAGAAACGTTTAAGCGTCTATTTAGTAAGGGTTTGTGCCCTTTAAGGTATTAGACCAGTGAGTCCGCTCGGGTGGCTCATGGGCATGTGTGATTACTGCGCGATCCCGCACGCCAATCATTATTATGAAATTTCTCTGCCGAGCTACGATTCGAAGCTCAGGATTCAACAGTTGGTGCGTATTCTTCAGCAGTCATTCCAAAGGTCCACGCCACGGCTTCCAGTGCGGTCTGCATTGTTGGCGGCACTCGTAGGAAATACTCCTTATATGTGCCATCCGGTTCCATGGTCGTGTTGATTACGGCAACCATGGCTAGATCTTCGTCGCCTGGAAGTTCCTTGCGATACAGCTTTCCGTACTTGTCGGATTGTACTAATATGGCGTTGGCGTCCGCCAGAAATTTCGCGACGCCATAGTTTTCGATCATTCGGCGCCGCAGTGTGACGTTTTCAACGCTCTCAATATCGGTTGGAGTTAGAAGTTCCGGGTTTTCTATAAATTTTCGCGGCGCCGCGATTCCGTCGATAGCATAAGACCGAAACCCATCCGCAAATACTATAGCCGGACCGTTTGGGTTGCTAGGTCGAAATTGAGTATCAACAGAGACAGTTTGCGGATATTGCACAACAAAGCAAACCTTTTCGTAGAACGAATACCATGGTGCTGCCTTGAACAAATTGAGCCAATTGTCTAACTTCCGAGCAGCGTCAGGTGGAAAGTGTGTTTTGTCGCTGAGGTGTTCTCGAGCGAAACCATATGCAAGCAGTTGGCTTGGATCCCAGATTCCGAGACGATTCTGTTGCAGAATCTGAGATGGAGCTACCCGCGTTTGATTGGCCGGTGCGATCATCCCTACTGGCTGACGCAGTTGATGGGGCAGCACACTTTGACCAAGCTCTTTAAGCATGGCATTCTGCCGCTCCACTACTCGTTCAATTTGTGCTGACGTTGTCTCGATATTTCCTGATATGTCTGGAAATTTATACTCAGTCATCATTGCAAATGGAATACCGCTCATCGCGATATCGTATGTGGTGCGCAAGCGGTGCAGAAAAGTTTCAACGGTGAGTTTGAAGCCCCATTTGAAATAGAGCGCCGCCGATTCGTTTAATGCGGTTTTGAGTTGATTGTCAACTTCATTAGGTAGTTGCATCGTATAGAAGTTATGAACAAAAGAACAAAATGGTTCGCCGGTTCCGTTCAATTTCTTTACTGAAATCTCGCTCGCCTTTTCCATGAGATTTTCGATAAACGATGTGGTCTGATCGACTGCAAATAATTCCGCGGCGCTGAGCCCTTCGTCAATGCTTTCTCCTGAGTTTTTTCCATTTTGTCTGTTGGATCGACTGAGTAGTAAAAGGCAGTAGAAAACCTGCGCAGGGCTATCGCAAAAAATTACTTTCGGAGTGTCTAAACCGAGGTCAGCGTATACAGTGGCGATTAGCTCGGCAACTGGAACGGTATCGTCCGCTTTTCCAGTGTTGACGGTTTCTTCCCATGCGGCGATATACGCTGTCAGCGACTCTTGAACGTCGTGCGGAAGTCGATTTTTTCCGCGATTTAATCGGCGATCGACTTCGTACTCAACTTCGCCTGGATCGATGTTGTTGACCTGCATCGGTCCCGCGCAAATCTCTCTCCATGGCGCACCTGCAATAGCTTGTCGGACAATGACCTCAAAAACCTGCGCTCGTACACCAGGACCAAAAGTCATAGTTCATACCGTGGGTCTAGCTCTCAACTACGCAATTATACTCAAATCTAAATTATTTATGCGAAGACTTTCATTAGTGCGTCAGCGCAGACTTGAATTGTTTTTTCGATGTCAGCTGAGTCGTGGGCGGCAGATACGCAAGCCGCATCAACAGCTGTTGGTGGCAGCATTACTCCATTGGCCAAAAGTTCGTGGAAGAAAACGGCAAATTGTTCTGCGTTGATCGCTTTGCTATCGTTGAAGTTTTTGACCGAATGCGGTGAAAAGAGAAATGCAAACATAGAGCCAACACGCTGCATTCGAAACGGTATTGATTTTGGAGGTTGGCTTGCATCGCTCGATTTTACGTTCAGTTTCTGATTAATTTCGTCTACGGCTTTTTGAATTCCGACTGAAAGTTGTTCGGACCGTTTCTCAAGGTCTGGAAAAACATTTGGCTCTGATAGCGCATTGAGAATCGCAAGTGCACCGGCCATGGTGACGGGATTTCCGGAGAAAGTCCCGGCTTGATAGACGTCACCTAGCGGCATCAGCTTTTGCATGATTTCGCGCTTCCCTCCGTACGCACCGATCGGCATACCGCCACCTAGTGCTTTACCGAAGCAAGTGAGGTCTGGAACCACTCCGTATAAACCTTGCGCGCCCCCGAATGCTACTCTGAAACCTGTAAGCACTTCATCGAAAATGAGAACGACTTTGTATTTGGAGCAAAGCTCACGAATCCCGTTTAAGTAACCGGGTTCTGGTGCGACGACTCCCATCGAGCCGGCAACAGGTTCGATAATGACACCTGCGATTTTTTCGATATGCTTTTCTAAGCACTGCTCAAGCGCATCGAGATCGTTGAAGGGGACGACGACTGTGTTCTTCGAGGCTTCCTGCGGAATTCCGGAACTGTGTTTATGCGTTGACGACGCTAGAACAGAATCGCTGTGACCATGATAACAACCTTCGAACATAACAATTATGTCCTTGCCGGTGTAACCGCGCGCCAGGCGAATGCTGCTCATTACAGCTTCTGTTCCCGAGTTTACGAAACGCACCATATCCAGAGACGGAATACTGGCAACCAGTTTTCGAGCGAGTTCAAGTTCCAATTTATGCGGAGCGCCGAACATCGGTCCTTGCCGGATCACTTCGGAGACGGCGTCTGCGACTGGGGCGAATCCGTGACCAAGGATCGCTGGACCCCAGGCACCGACGTAGTCGATGTATTCGTTTCCGTCTGCATCGATTGCTTTGGAGCCCTGACCGCGCTCAATGAAAATCGTGTGTCCACCGACTTCGTGAAAAGAGCGAAACGGGCTGTTTACTCCGCCTGGAATAACCTCTTCAATCTCTCGAGAAAGTCTCTCCGAAATTGGAGCGTTTATTTTAGAGGACTCTTTGAGAGACTTCATGATTGGGGGTTTCCTGTGCTTGCTTTTAACTAAATTTCTATTGAAGCTTCGACTTTGTAATCACCTTTTTTAAGTTGTTTAACTCCGATGATTGACGAATTGTCCGTGCCACCAGGAGTGGTGAGAAGCAGATTGTCGCCCCTCGACACCTTAATCACATCAGGTGTACGATTTACCAGGCGAACAGCGACTGGCTGCCGAGTTCCATGAATACGCACGACCAGACGATCGACATAGCCTTTGTTTTTTCGAAGGTCGGGATTCTCGACGTCAGCCTTGACCAATTCGAATTTTGCAGGTGCGCTTCTGCGATTTGCCTCATTGATCGTGACTGAATGCAAACCTGGTGTAATCTTAGCAGGTATGAGAACCCGCAGTTGGACGGGCGATGCAGCGATAACCTTCGCCTCTACTCCGTTGTCGATTAGTACCTTGTTCTTTTCGCCAAAACCATCAAATTCGTGTCCGTCGATCACAAGCACACCATCTGGTGATACAAACGGTGAGACCTTGTCGATTCGAGGCGTTCGCTGAGTGCTGCCATCATCGAGTTGTTGCAAGATGTCGACAACCTTCGCACTTAATTCCGGTCTTTCAGCTAGCGAGATATGGAGCGTTTGACCCGGAGGCATGTCCTCCGGAATCATGTAGAGAGCCTGTCCCTGGGCATCAGTCGAGATTGTCGCTCCGTTGAAACTGAGCTCAACAGCGCGTTCTGGTTGCTTGTCTTTCGCGACCACACTAACTGTTAGAAATTGTCCTGCGATTGCCCGCTCCGGACACAACAACGCCGCCTCGAGGCTTGGCGACCGGGGTGCCAGGTTCAATGCGGGACTTTCCCATGCCCGCGAACTTGCCGACGCCGGACCCGGGGATAGCATAGAAATTCTAGTAGATGAAGTTTCAACCGGCGCTGCCTGCCCTGTAGCGGCCGTAGCTGAATTTCCAATTGCTGACGCTGTTGTCGTAGCAGAGCTGCCCGGATAACTCGAGGTCTGATTAGTGGTTAACATCGCATCGCCACCGTCACGAGACCAATCGTCTTTCCAGGTCGGTTCTATTTTGGGAAGAGAGACTGATGCTCCGCCATTCGAATTGGTTGTCGAAATTGAATTCGAATCATTGTCTGAAATGCGAGTCAGCGAAATCGGTTGAGAACCCTTCGAGCCCTTGGTGGAAGCGGTTTTTGGATTTTGCTTTCCAGTCTTTCCAGCGGCTTTGTTTGCTTTGCTCGGGTCGGTTTTATTCGGTTTTGAACTCGAATCGTTTGGAGTTGCAATTACGGCATTGTTGTTTTTGACTTCAGTGTCTGACAGAGCCAGACGTTTATTGTCTTCATTTTGTTTGTCATTTTTTCTGTTTGAATCATCGCTGGCTGCTGCTTTGGAATCTGCAACAACTCGCTTGTTATCTTTATCTTTGGCGTTATCCTCATCTTTGCGACGGTCTTCATCCTCAGATGATTTTGTTTTATTTGAAATTTTCTTGGTGTCATCGCCATCTGAGTTTGACCGAGCCGAAACTTTGTCATCTTGATCATCCGACGCTTTTGAACGCCTTGAAACTCTGTTGTCATCGTCCGATGACTTAGAACGTGAGGCTACCTTTTCGGTATCTTCATCATCTGCTGATGTTGTTTTCTTAGTTGTTTCTTCTGCGTTCTTCCCTGATTTTGAATCATCATCATGGTTAGACGAGTTGGAACGTTTAGCTATTACTTTGCCATCTTCGTCTTCATTAGGGCTAAAACGTGCCCTTCTTGCTGCACGTTCATCGTCTTCGTCATCTTCATCAGCGCGTGATCGTTTGGCAACCCGCTCCTCATCAGCGTTGTCTTCACTCGATTTGCGTCGAGAAGATCTGACCTCGTCGCCGGATACTCCCGAATCGGTATCAGCAGCAGTGGCTACCGCTTGTTGGACGATTGCGGCTTCCGCCAATTGTTGCGCCAACAATTCTTGCTGCGCCTGGTACAGCGCGAGCGCTTTGAGGTATGCCAGACCGCGGCGGGTCAGTACTGTTTCAAGTACTACTGTGGACTTTTTTTTTACTTCGCCTTTAATGTCGACGGACTTCGTCGGCGAGCTGGTGCTGCCTTCGCCCTCGGCCGATTTTTCTTTGAGTCTGTTGTAAGCTGCATCGATACTAATTTTATCGAGCGCGCCGATCCAGTAGGTAACGTCGGCCTGACTTTGGATATCGAAGCCAGTCTTGACTGGTGAGCGACCCTTCACAACAACGATAAACTCGCCGACTTTTTCTCCATTGGATAGAGTTTTGTTTTGACACTCGCCCGCGATGGTGACGTGGAGCATGCCGTTGATGCGCTTACCCCAAACGGTAGCGACGGATCCGCGGAGTTTGTCCGAAATGATGATGTCGCCTGAAGCCCAAGCTTCCGTCGTCATCGTATTCTTCGCCGTATTGTTCTGTTCCGGAGCGAGGATGCGATTATCTTTGAGTTCGCCCGTCCCCAGCGAACGATCCAGAATTTGACGCGCCAGACCGACAATAACTTTGTCATCGGCGGATTCTACCCCGCTCTCCTCATTCGCCTCACCAAGCGACTTTGAGATGTCTTGTAGCACGCTTACTAGCGCATTGTCCGGCAGCAAAATCGGTTTCTCTGTCGGTGTCACTTCCGCTGTCGTCGTTGTAGGAACGGCTACTGTGGCTGGTTTTGCGGTAGTGTTCGGTTTGGTCGGAACAACGGTGGTTTTCGAAACCGGAGGAGTGGCAGGCTTGCTGACCGCGGGCTCGGCGACTTCGACTTCTTCCTCTACGATGACGACTTCATCATCATCTTTGTCACCTTTAGGGCGATTGAACCAGCCTTTCTTTTTCTTTGCTGCATTAGCTTTGGCATCGTCGGCGGTGACTTTTGCCTTATCGGCTTTATCGTCTGGTTTCTTCGCCTCTACTTTCTCGCCCTTTTTGGCCTTCTCGGCAGCCTCAGCCTCAGCCTTCGCTTTAGCTTGTTGCTTTGCCTTTACCTTGGCGTCCTCAGCTTTGTCTTTTGCCGCCTTCTCGGAATTTTTCGCGGCGTCTTTCTTCGCCTTTTCCTGCGCTTTTTTCTCGTCAGCAGCTTCTTTAGCTTTTTCTTTGGCGTCTTTTTTATCGACTTCTTTTTTGACTTCTTTCTTGGGATCCGGCTTTTGGGCTTCGTCGTCATCGCTGTCGTCATCGTCCTTTTCGACGATCAAGATTTTGGATGCCGGCGTTGTTTCGCGATGCTTCGAAAACATGTTTCCAACACGAGTGGATGGTTTTGCGATTGTTTCACCCTTTGCAAATGCTGATGGTATCAGCGGTTGCGAAAAAAGTGTCACGGCTGTTGCTAGTGCAAGTGATCGTGCTAGACGCATTGTTTCGCGTCCACTCCATTCGATTTTTGTCTCAAGTGATTCGTGTTGTTTGGCTCTTGACTTCATGAACAGCCCTGCTCCTTGCTTTGCAAGCGTTTCGCAAATTTTGAATTGATTTTACTTTAATATGAGTTTGGCGTCACTCCAAATTGGACTGATTTATTGGTTATCGGTCCATTTTGTCGGGAATGGGGCATGTCAAGCAATTGTCAATGTCAAGGGACGATGCGGCGATCCGTTGGATGAAAGGTAGCTGCATCTGAAATTCTTTAATGCATATGCTGGTATCGTTCCTGGTATCACGCTTTCCTTTTCTTCAATCGCTCCCGGCAGAGTTGCGATAGATGAGATGCGATTCGAGGCGGATGGAAACAAGGCGTTCGGAATCAAGCAACTCGCAACGAATCGAGCAGAACACGTATCACGAAACTGAGCCAATAACGAAACTGACTGGGAGCGCGACTGTTCGGAACGTACTACTAGTACCGCAAAGGATCGATCAAATCGGAGCCGCGAGCGACGCTACTGAGGCTTGACCATTCGCGTGTCTGTGATCAACCAGGCTCCGCGAATTTTTTCTACCGTGTAGACGACGTTATACGCTTGAGTATTGTCTTTCTCGACTTTCATGGTGTCTGCGCTCACGAGCTGCCGACGTTCTTTGATAAAGGTCTCGATTTCGTACTTCGAACCCGGAGAAATTTCCTTATAGGACTGAACTTTGAGCTCCAGTGGCGTCATCTCGTAATATCGTTTGTTTTCAATCAGCCATTCAATAGCTCGGTTTTGAGTGGCCAGAGCATTTCCACCCAGGATTCTTGACAAGCTTGCTGATTGACGAGTTTTCACCGCTGCACGTTTCATCTGTTGCCATGAATTGATCAGGTTTGCAAACTGTTTATGCAGCAGGTCGTCGTTTTTTGGGGTAGCCGGAGGCGTCGTCACTGGTGTTGTTGTCTTGACCGGTGTCGTCGTCTTAATCGGTGTCGTGAGCGCCGTTGAGGTGTTCTGACTATCGTGATTCTCTTGAGGAGTCGGCGTCGAATATACGCTGAAACTTGTGCCATCAGTTTTAGGTGTCGATGCCGACGCGACGATTGCCGGCTTCTGATTGTCCAGAGCTATCAAATAGCTGACATTTCCGGGAACCGTGGACTCTTGGGCGGCTTTTCGTTGAATCTGAACTACGTAAGTTCCGGCCTTGAGATTTACCGAGCCAGCAGAGGCGCCGCCGGACAGCTTTTCCTGATTCTTCATCATGTCATTGTTGAAGTCGGCAATCTTTCCAGGTTGGGCGCCTACAGCCTCCAGTAGAAAATCTGCCGTCATCTGGAGTGCTAGAAGTTGGCTTGGTTTGGGCGATTGGTTGACCAGCAAGAGTTCAGCATGCGTGACGTCTTCGCCGGAAAGCTTGAGTTTGAGCTTGTTCTTGGATTCATCTATCAAAGCATTCGAATCGCCCTGATCCTGAGCGAAAGGTCCGACACCAGGCCAACCGCCTGATTTCACCAGGTCGCTGCTCTTTATTGAAGCCAGTTTGCACAGCGGTTGCATTGGCCCATTGGGCTTTGAGAGCGCTGTTTCGGTAGTCGAGCTCTCTGTTGATGAAGTTGAACTGGCTGCGGTTGTATCGGCAGAGTCGCCGGAATCAGAGGCTGTGGTTGCTGGGGTCGGTGCGCTCGTGCGAGCCGTCGATGGTGAGCTGCTCTTGGAAGTGCCGCTGCCGCTTTTCGAAGGCTTGCTTGCGGGTGTTTTTGCTTTTGATAATGAGCTTCGCGAACTAGCTGAAACGGCGCTTTCGGTAGATTCAACGGCGCTAGTTGGGGCTGTTGAACTCTTTGACGTCTCTGAGCCCGTGCTGGTCGTGTCAATCGGTGCGCTAGTTGCGTTGCCAGAAGAATCACTAGTATCGCTGCTTTTCTTAAGATCCGAATCGCTTCCCGATGGACTGGAGGATGGAGAACTGTTACTAGGACTGTCCCAGCCTGGTGCCGGCTTGTCTGTTGACTTCGGCAGATCGTCTTCTTGCTTAGGAGGCGGAGTCTCAGTTTTCGGTTTTTTCGATGATCTTCTCGAAGATTTCTTGACAGGTTTTTCGGTCTCTTCCGGCGCTGCTGCTGGTTTAGCAACTTCTGTTTGATTCTCCGACCACATGTCGTCCAATGAGCCTTCACCTTGTGCCAGTGCGGCGAGCGGCGACATCGTGAAAGTCATCGCCAGAAGCAGTGAGCACGCTTTGTCGGCGACGCTGTTACGTTTGAGTGAAAAATGTCTCACGGGTTTACCAATACTCTGTTGCAGAACAACCGGCTTCATATCATATCGCGAAACCGAATTTCTTACGGCCATTACGGTTTTCATGCCAATATGTGTTTACGAAACCAGGTCTTGGTTTTTCGCGATTTCGATGCTGATTTTTAACGATTGGAACTTTGGCAAATATCAATTGCCAGAAATGGTTGGTTCAAAATTCATTCCCGAGTGCGACGACATCGATATCGAGCTTATAGCCGAGACTATGGAGTAGTTTGATTAACTGGCGTTTTCCCCAGCTGCCGATTTTTTGAGGTGAAACCATTAATGTTCGAACTGTTTCCGCCGTTATATTTGAATCTGATTTCCAAACGCTCTCCATCAGCTGAATGTGGCTGGTGAAAAGGTTTTCTGCTTGAAATTCAATCCAGCATTCTTTCTTTTAAGATATCGGGCAAGCTGGTGAGGGAGGTGATTCTGGTGTCGCATGTGGTGCCGGAGACACTTCCGCCAAGTGAGATTCAGCAACTTCCGGTGGTTGGTCGGGAGCTGCTGGCGGTGCGCTTGCCTCCGCGGGTGGTGCCTCCGCTGCGCCGTTTTGGCATCAGTTCAATGCCTTGAGCCTATCCTAACGCATTTTGAATGCGCCTTTCTCCAGGTGATTTCGCCCTTTTTCGAGCGACGAGATATTGGCATGCATTGCCTTAAAGATATTTTTGACATGCTCATCATCCAAATGTTTCATTTCAAACTTAGTCCTCAGGCTCAATGGTCATTTTCGCATAATGGGAACGTGCGGTAATCGCACTTATCCTGTACAAGATCACACATTAACGACAAAATTTTTGTATTCTGATTCTAGCAAGTGACGCTGGAGGCTAACATGACACCGACCGCTTACAATCAAGTACCGATTCCGTCTTTCATGTATGGAACTGCTTGGAAAAAAGACGATACTACCAGGCTAGTTAAATTGGCGGTTGAAGCCGGCTTCAGAGCGATAGATACTGCTAATCAATTGGTTCACTACAATGAAGCACTCGTTGGTGAAGCCCTTTTGGAGCTGTACAAGGATGGCGTGGTGACAAGAGAGTCGCTGTTCTTGCAAACCAAGTTTACTTCGATTGGTGGACAGGGTAACCTCGCGCCACCTTACGACAAGAATGCGAAACTGGCAGATCAAGTCAAGCAGTCGTTCGACAGTTCGTTGAAACACTTGCACACGGATTACCTCGACTCGTATGTTTTGCACGGACCGTATTATCGAAACACGCTTGGTGCCGAAGATTGGGAAGTTTGGGGCGCTATCGAAGAGTTATATGATTCGAAAATGACGCGAATGATCGGTATCAGCAATGTGTCGGCTGAGCAGTTGGATGAGTTGGTTGAGAAGGCGAAAACAAAACCAATGGTCGTCCAAAACAGATGCTACGCCGCGATGGGATGGGATCAAGAAGTTCGCGAAATTTGCGCTGAGCACAACATAATCTATCAAGGATTCTCATTGCTCACTGCAAATCAGCGCGTGCTTTCCGAGCCATCCGTGCGTGCGATCGCCGACCGCCTGAAAACCGGCGTAGCACAGATCATTTTCCGATTCGCCATGCAAATCGGTATGTTGCCATTGACTGGCACCACTAGTGCGCAACGCATGAAAGATGATTTGAAAGCAGAGCAGCTCGAGTTGACGGCCGGAGATATGAAGGAACTTGAGACCGTCGGGATGACCGCTCGCTATTCCTAGCAGCCCTGGACACGGTTTCGTTTTATGTCTTAGGCGCAGACACATAATGTGTGTCCCGTCGTCCGCTGGTACCAAGTACGGTGATACCTGCGCGTCTGAGCATTGATACCACCAGTGGTACTGGCAAACCAATCACGTTTGTGAAACATCCTTCGATGGCTTGTACAAACGCTGAGCCAATGCCTTGCAGCGCGTACGATCCGGCCTTATCCATGGGCTCGCCGGTCTTGACGTAGGCTTTGATTTCTTCTTCGGTAAGATTGCGGAAGTAGACGTGAGACATCTCGAAACTGGAGATTTCAGTCGGCGTTTGTGAGGTCGCGTCCTTATATAGAATGACCACGCCAGTGAAAACATCGTGGCATCTACCGGAGAGGTCGCGGAGCATTCCATGCGCCTCTTCAACACTCTCGGGCTTGTTTAAAAGCTTATTGTCTAATACCACTGTGGTATCAGCACCGAGTACCAGCAGCCGTTTATTAGGATCGCCGCCTTTCCAATCGTCGTTTTGAGTTACTCTTTTGTAGACGGCATCGGCCTTCATTTTGGCTAACTGAATTACCATTGCAGCTGCGGTTTTTCCAGGCTCCATCACTTCTTCGCAATCGCTTGGTATCACTTCGAAATCAAAACCGAGGTTTTTTAACAACTCGATTCTGCGGGGTGATGATGAGGCGAGAACTACTTTCAGTCCTGTTTCCGCTAAAAAACTATCTGACATCTTATTTAAAACTGAGCTCCAAAACTTGAATCCGCTTGTTACCTTTATCTGCTACGAAGAGCAAACTATTCTCATTATCGATCGAAAGACCGGATGGTCCGACAAATTGATCGGGACCAGAGCCCAGACTTCCAAAAGTGTACAACCAGTCGCCGCCTTGACCGAATACTTGGATTCGATGATTAAGCGAATCTAGGACGAAAATCCGATCATGCTTATCAACAGCTATAGCGCGAGGCACGTTGAACATGCCGCGCTGAGTTCCTTTTTGACCGAAACTTCTGACCAGCGAACCGGATTTGTTGAAGATCGAAACGCGGCAGACTCCATAGTCGATAGCGTAGATGCGGTTTAGTCTATCGGTCGCCAGTCCGGATGGAAGCTGCAACTGTCCGGGCTCCGTCCCCTTCGAGCCAATGCTGCGCACCCAGACTCCGACGTCGGATTGAAAAACTTGCAGCGCGCCATTGGTTGAATCCGCCACGTAGAGTAAGCCGGTTGAATCGATCGCGATGCCGGCAAGACCGCCTTCATTTCCCTGAATATTTTTGAACTCTTTGATGAACAACC
>CAZRMH010000043.1:0-28968 GCA_964600935.1 uncultured Candidatus Obscuribacterales bacterium | reverse complement strand
TCTGCATGGGAGCTAGCGATTACGCCACGCATCTGTACAGCTACAACGACGGAGAACCAGACCCGGAGCTGAAGAACTTCACCATCGCCCACGACAAGAAATACATTTTGCCGATCCTGAAGGAATCGCGCACGGTGAATCCTGATCTGTTCCTGTTCGCGTCTCCCTGGAGTCCTCCGGGCTGGATGAAAGCAGGCGGGTCGATGCTGGGTGGTTCGATGCGACAAAGTTTCATGCCGGCTTACGCGCAGTACTTCGTCAAATTTCTCAAGAGCTATGACGAAGCCGGTGTGCCGATCCAAGCGGTCACAGTGCAGAACGAAGTCGACACCGATCAAGACGGTCGCATGCCGGCATGTTTGTGGCCTCAAGAATACGAGGTCGGCTTCATCGCCAATCACCTCGGTCCGGCGCTCGAGAAGAACGGCATGAAAACCAAGATCTGGTTCATCGACCACAACTACAACCTCTGGGGTCGAGCTATTTCGTCGCTGGAAGACGCCAACTTTCGCAAGTATGCTGGCGGCGTCGCCTGGCATGGCTACGTCGGTGATGCTCATAAGATGAGCACCGTCCATGATGCCTTCCCCGAGGTGCCGATGTACTGGACCGAAGGCGGGCCAGATATCACCGACCCGAATTACGCTCTGGACTGGACCAAATGGGGCAAAAGCTTCACCAGCTCCATGCGCAACTGGTGCGAAGCAATCACGGCGTGGAATCTCGCCCTCGACGAGGAAGGCAAACCGAACATCGGTCCTTTCCCGTGCGGCGGCGTAGTCACCATCGACAAGAAGACCAAGGACATTCGCAAGAGTGGTCAGTACTGGGCTCTGGCGCATTTTTCGAAGTTCGTCAAGCGCGGTGCCAAGCGTATCGATTCGCAGTCCAAGACTGAAGGCGTCGATCACGTCGCCTTCGAGAATAAGGACGGCAATCGCGTCATCGTCATCACCAATAGTGGTGGCGCGCGAGCGGTTGCGATCAAGGACGGCGACGCACGCGTAGACGTCGCACTCGAGCCCAACTCGCTCACCACACTCGTTTGGAATTGAGACGCGATTTAAAAACAGGTCATAATCCCGGCTGGATAGAACTCGGATCGAGTCAACTCCGGACACCCTGTGCTTGGGAATAAGCCCGGCACGGTCCTTAACTCTTAGGCGAGACACACAGACGACCGGCCCTGACTAGGTCATCTGTGGTCTGGCACGAGGTTTTGTCATGAACAAAATCATAAACGCTTTACCTTGGCGACGCCTGATCATGATCGGCAAGCCGTTTTGGACCTCAGAAGCTCGCCTCAGCGGTCTTCTCCATCTCAGCGGCGTGCTCGCTCTATTGGCTGCCAACGCCGGCGTCAACTACCTGGTCAACCGGACGGCTGGCGCCTGGATGACTGCCATCGAGAAAAAGCACGTCGACGACTTCTATTACTACACCCTCGTCTACGGCGGGCTCATCCTCGCTGCAGCCCCCGTCTCGGTGTACTACGGTTGGTTGCGTACGCGATTGGCGCTCGTGTGGCGTGAGTGGCTCGCCAGCAGCCTCTTCGACGGCTACTTCGCCAACCACGCGTATTTGAAAATGACGCGTGACAAAGACATGGACAATCCGGACCAGCGCATGGCGCAGGATGTCGACTCGTTCTGCAACACGGCCATCGGTTTGTTCATCTCCCTGCTGGATGCGATCGTCAACGTGGTTCTGATGGCGGGTGTCCTGTACACGTTATCGGGCCGGCTGACTCTCATCGTCATCGCGTACTCGGCAATCGGTTCATTGATTGTCGTTCTGATCGGTAAGGGGCTCGTCAAACTGAGCTTCACCCAGATCAAATCCGAAGCCGACTTGCGCTTCGGATTGGCTGAAGTGCGTCGCGAGGCAGACGGTGTTGCCCTCTATCGCGGCGAGCAATTGGCACGAGCGAAAGCAAAGGGACGACTGCGAAAGGTGATCGAGACGCTCATGAATATCATGAACGTCAATCGAAACATCCAGTTCTTCACCAACCCGTACAACATGTTCGTCGCCGTAATCCCAGCTGCGATCATGGCGCCGATGTACTTCGCCGGGCAGGCTCAGTTCGGTGACATCACCCAGGCGACGATGGCGTTCGCTTCCGTGTTCAACGGTGCAACCTTCATCATCGGTCAGTTTGGTGGTATCACCAACTTCACCACCATCATCAACCGTCTCGGCTCCTTCCGTGAAGGCATCGAGGCTGCCGGTGTCGAACAACTACCCCCCGGCAAGCGTATCGAAGTGTCGGAAAGCGCCGATGTCGTCTTCGACAAGGTGACGATCTCGACGCCGGATTTTTCGCGCAACCTGATCGTGGACCTGACGGTCAGCGTCCCGAAGGGCAAGAGCTTGCTGATCACCGGTCCTGACGGGTCGGGCAAGTCGGCATTGCTGCACGTGCTCTCGGGCATCTGGGGCGCCGGTTCCGGTAAGATTCGTCGCCCGGTCAATGCCGAGGTGATGTTTCTCGACAAGACGCCTTATCTGCCGTCGATGACGCTACGCGAAGCAATGTGTTTCCCGACAAAGGAGACGGTCTGCGACGATGAGCGGCTCAAGCAGATCCTCAACCTCGTCGACCTGCCCGACCTGGTCACCAAATCCGGTGGCTTGGATACGGAGCAGAACTGGCGCGAGATCCTCTCGCCAAGCCAGCAGCAGCGATTGGCGCTGGCTCGGGTGATCAACCTGAAACCCAAGTACGCCATCATCGACGAAGCCTCCGCCGCGCTCGAAGCTGAGAATGAGAAGCTCCTCTATACGCTCCTCGCCAGCATCGGTACGACGGTCGTAAGCGCTGGTAACGGAACCGTGCTCGCCAAGTACCACACGCAAGTGCTGGAGCTGGCTGGCGACGGCAGCTGGAAGCTCTATCCGGCGTCCGAATATCAGCCCAAAACCTGGCGTTCGTTCCAGTTCTTCATTCCGTCATTCCTGCAGGACGAGGGCCCGCAGAACTAATCCACCTTCCTCCAAGAAGCAAGTAGAAACAAAGCACGAAAAGGGAAAAAAATGACCCCGGAAAAATATGTCCAGCATGCTGGACTCCTGCGGTTTCTCCTCGAGAGACTTCGGGCCATGGAAGCGGTCATGAGCCGTCTTCCGGAACCCAAGGACTCGGCAGCCTTCAGCCGGCGGCATATGCTCGCCCGCCTGATAAGCAACGCCGGCAATCAGCTCAAGAGCCTGACGATCAACTTCGGTCACTCCGAAGAAGGTCTGAAGTATCTTGCCGCCACCACGTTGTCCGGCACCATCCTCGATGCCGGCCAGGTCGAGTTCATTCGCGACCAGGCGGCCGACGAACTCGCTTATAAGAGCTTCTTTGGCGAGAACGTCACCAACGACGAGATCATCCAGGCCAGCGGTCTGGAGATCGAGGAGATGCTGCCGATTCTGACGACCATGGTCGATCGGTGCGGCGCCCTCCTCGTTAACGAGCACTAAAGGTTCGTAGCGCAGTCGACTGGAATGGAAACGGGGCAGCGCCTCAGTTTCCATTCTTTTAAGCCTGACATCTACTACATCCAGTCGTTTTAATAAACATTCAAAATTTCAAACCAAGAGGTTTCAAACTCGCTCAGCGGATGCGGTTTCGATCCGCGCGCGTCACGCGGGTTCTGTCCGACCATCAAAACGTTTCGCACGTTTATCGAGGACCGGTTTTCACAGCGCCGGTAAACCTGCAGTTGAGGCGTACTCACGAAGGCTATTCGCGTCCGTAAAAACAAAACTGTTGATACCAAGGGCGGCGGCAGCTTTGGTGTTCACTTCGCGATCGTCAATAAACAAGCTGTTCTCCGGAGCATGACTGACACCGCCGAGGCAATGATGATAGATGGCGATGTCCGGCTTAATGGAATTCACGTCGCAAGAAAATGTGTAGTGATCGAAGGAGGGAAGCCATTCTACACCACGCAAATATTCGCGAATTGAACTTGGCATGTTAGACAAAATCGCGATTTTAATGCCATGCTCAGTTAGTTTTGCAGCCCATTTTGCCACGTCATGATTGGGTCTTGTCCAACTCAAATTGTCGAGCTCGATTAGCTTAAGCAACTGCTCTTCAGTAGTTTTGACGTTTAACTTCGCAGCTATCGCAGACCAATACTCTCGACCATGCACTTCGCCTTTGTCGTAAGGATCGCGGGACTGCCAGTACAAAGACTCGACGTGTTCAACATCTGCATTCAGACATTTTGCCATCAGTTTCATGTCTTCACTGGATTGCGGCATGCAGAGTACGTTTCCGTAGTCGAACATGACAGCTTTTATCTCGCTCATAGTCTCACCTTTCTTCATTCCAAAACTTTATCATAGTCAAATAAGCTGGAATCGTTAAACATCGTCGAACTCCAGCGAAGTTTAAAACCTTGACTGGCACTCATTCTACGTGGTCGTTCTATTTTGTCCGACAACGAGTTCGAGTTGCCAGCTGGTTCAATTGGAAGAAATTCAACGGTTAGCGCAAGCCACGCAGAGGCGAGCGAGCTTCAATTTGGTTTCGAAAAGCAACACATATTTATTCACGCTTGACGCTCGAAAGCCTCAGGAAGGCTGACTGAACAGGATTTCTACAATCTTCACACCCGTTTACCTCTATAAGAGAAGTTAAAAACAGCAATGGAAGAAATTAGAGCACTCATGACCTGATTGCTAGGCTCAAAACATTCTGTTTTCTTTGATCCGCAAGGACAAATCCCCGCGTCACAATCATCGTCTTTCTGTTCGGATTCTCATTGCTTCGCAGTCGCGTTGTGATGACACTCTTCCGACGATAGTTGTGGCATATCGCCTCAAGCCCTCCACACACAGGACTTATACATGATCGGTTCCAAAACCACGCCACTCGTGCTCGTCAATCACGCTGGATTGAAGGCCTGGATTTCAACCATGGCGGCTCTCTGCAAGCCGGCTTCCATCGTCATTTGCGATGGATCACAGGCCGAGTACGACAAACTCACGGATGAGATGGTGACGAGCGGAATGCTCACCCGTCTCAATGCCGAGCTGCGCCCGAACAGCTTCCTCGCTCGTTCGGACGTATCGGATGTTGCTCGTGTCGAAGAGCGCACATTCATCTGCTCCAAAACAAAAGAAGAAGCTGGACCTACCAACAACTGGATGGATCCGGCCGAGGCGAAGAACACGCTCACAGAACTGTTCGACGGATGCATGAACGGTCGCACAATGTATGTCATCCCATTCAGCATGGGACCGCTCGGCTCCGACATCTCGCACATCGGCGTCGAGATCAGCGACTCGCCCTACGTCGTCACCAATATGCGCCTGATGACCCGCATGGGCAAAGAGGTTCTCGACGTGCTCGGCGAAGACGGCGAATTCATTCCGTGCTTGCACTCGGTCGGTGCACCGCTTTGCGAAGGGGAGGAGGACGTGAGCTGGCCGTGTAATCGCACCAAATACATCTGCCACTTCCCGGAAACACGTGAAATCTGGTCCTTCGGATCCGGTTACGGCGGCAACGCGCTGCTCGGCAAGAAGTGTTTCGCGCTGCGCATCGCCTCTTCCATGGCACGCGAAGAGGGCTGGCTGGCCGAGCACATGCTCATTCTCGGACTGGAGTCGCCTGAAGGCGTGAAGAAGTACATCGCCTGCGCTTTCCCCAGCGCCTGCGGAAAAACCAATCTGGCCATGCTGGTTCCGCCACAAGGCTTCGCGGGCTGGAAAGTGACAACCGTCGGCGACGACATCGCCTGGATCAAACGCGACTCTCGTGGTGTACTGCGCGCGATCAATCCGGAAGCCGGCTATTTCGGCGTTGCACCGGGCACTTCGCCCAAGACGAATCCGAACGCCATCGCGTCTCTGACTCGCGATACCATCTTCACCAACGTCGCGCTGACAGCCGATGGAGACGTCTGGTGGGAAGGACTGTCCGAGTCGGCGCCCGGCGATCTGATCGACTGGGAAGGCAAGGAATGGCAGCCGGGATGCGGTCGTAAGGCGGCTCATCCGAACGCTCGTTTCACAGTTGCTGCCGTAAACTGCCCCTCACTCGACGACAATTGGGACTCTCCCGAAGGCGTTCCGATCAGCGCTTTCGTCTTTGGCGGCCGGCGCGAGAGCACGGTACCGCTGGTGGTGCAGGCACAGAACTGGCTCTTCGGAGTCTACATGGGCGCTACGCTGGGATCCGAAACCACCGCGGCGGCAGCCGGTGCAATCGGTCAGGTGCGACGCGATCCAATGGCGATGCTGCCCTTCTGCGGTTACAACATCGCTGATTACTTCGCACACTGGCTGCAGATCGGCCGTGACCTCGAGGGCGCGACGAGCGACCACGACTGGCTGATCGGTGGTCAGAACTCGACCGGCGTACCACCGATCTTCTGTGTCAACTGGTTCCGCAAGGACGAAGGCGGAAACTTTCTCTGGCCAGGCTACGGCGAGAACATGCGCGTTCTGAAGTGGATTTTCGAGCGCACCGAGGGCGCTGGCGGCGGCGAGCCAACCACTCTCGGCTGGAAGCCGCGCTTCGGAGACCTCGACTGGACCGGACTGGAATCGTTCACTCCGGACCAGTTCAATGCCGCCTGCCAGGTCGACGCCGGCGAATGGCTCCAGGAGCTCGCTCTCCAAAAGGAACTGTTCGACAAACTTGGCGATCGACTGCCGCCGGCTCTGGCGCTGCTGTACAACTCGCTTTTGTCCGAATTCTCCGGTACCAAGTCTTAAACTGAATCTCGGTCTCCAGAACGGATTGAAACTGGCTCACGCAGCCAGTTTCTTTCTCCTCTCAATTAATACTATATGTAGTAATATTTTCAAGACAAAACAGACGAAGAGCTACCTTTCCAAGGTAGCCCAACTCTACAATCTAAACCGATTGATCGCCATCGGTCGACAGCAAATATCCGCGCCCACGAACAGTCTTGATCAGCGATTGACCGCGATTAGTGTCCAGTTTTTGACGCAACATTTTTATGTGCGTCTTCAAATTGTCCGGCGTCGCAGCAGAGTCATCAAGCCAGACTCGCTGCAAAAGAGCCTCTGTTGAGAAGGCTTGATTTTGATGCCGGAGAAGAAATTCCAGCAGCGTAAATTCTTTCGGCCGCAAATGTATCTCGGCACCATCTACGGTGACTTTACACGCCACGGTATCCATAACGACGTTGCCGGCAGACATCACATTAGGCAATATTGTATCCGGTCTACGAAGCAAGGCACGCACGCGCGCAGCGAGCTCTCTTTGATCAAACGGCTTTGTCAAGTAATCGTCCACGCCATTATCGAGTCCAAGCTCTTTATCTTCAATAGTTGTCTTGGCCGTGAGCATTAGAATGGGCGTCTTGCCACCCTCAGAACGAAAAGTTCTACTCACCTCGATACCGGAAACTTTCGGCATCATCCAATCCATGATGATCAAATCGAATTTGCAAGTTCGGAGATATGTGAGACACTCAGCTCCTTCAAAAACAGGCTGCACTACGTGCCCGCCTGTCTGAAGTGCAAAAGTAATGACTTCAGAGAGATCTTTATCGTCTTCGGCTAGGAGTATCTTGGCCATAGCCAATTTTAGCGTCTTTAAATTCCCTGGTAGCAATTAGTATAGCTATTTTTTTTGTTCGCGATGCTGCAAAGCCAACAAAATCGTTCTTTCGACCCTCCCAATTGAAAGCTTTGTTACTTTGAATCGACCTCGTAACTCTCGATCATTTTGGAGAGCCTCCAAAAAGAATTACATGAAAGCGATGATCTTTTGCCAACCATTCTCACGGGCGCGTACTTCAGACTCGGATCGGCCTTACGCTCCGACCACTGTTTCAGGTCTGCGCCATACGTTGATCGAAGAGCCACCTGCTCATCGCCAGGGTTCGACAACCCTAATCTGGAGGAACCATTGGCAAGTTGAACCAAAAGGTGCTCCCCGAGCCCTTCTCGCTACTAAGTCCAATTTTTCCACCGTGTAATTCCACGATCGTTTTAGAAATTGCCAGACCCAAACCACTGCCCATTTGCGATCGTGTATCTGAGGAATCCAATTGTTGAAACTTGACGAAAAGTTTTTCAAAATCAGCTACATCGATACCTGGTCCCTGGTCTTTCACAGAAAAGCGGATAAGACGTCCGTCCTGTTCGACCTTAACCGTCACTGTCGTGTCAGGTGAAGAAAATTTGATCGCATTCGAGATCAAATTGATCAAAACTTGGGAGATTCGGTGCGGGTCGCCGAGGAACTGCCTCTGTCCCTCTGCGTCAGTTTCCAGTTTTACTCGAGCTTGGTCTGCCTGGGGCGACAGAGATGAAACTGCGTCAGTCACCAGCTGCTTGGGATCGACTAACGTCGTGTTTAGACGCAGTTTGCCCGACTCAATTTTTTTCAAATCAAGGATATCGTCGACCAACTTCAAAAGACGTTCAGCATTCTGCAATGCTATACGCACGAGCCTCATGACCTGCGGCGATGCATCGCCAGCGGAACCATCATCTATCAATCCCAGTGACGCTCGGATCGAACTCATTGGTGTTCTCAACTCATGAGAAACCATCGAATAGAATTCCGAAACCCTCCGCTCAGCCTCGCGCCTGGCGGTGACATCGTTCTGTACACCGATATAGTTGATCACCTTACCGCTCTCGTCACGAACAGGCGAAATGCTCAATTCGTTCCAAAAAAGCGATCCGTTATGTCGATAGTTTCGAAGAGTAGCAATAAAAGGCAGACCTTCCCTGAGCGCGGTTCGCAACTCATCTAATTCAGGTTGATCTCGATTGGCGCCTTGCAGGAACCTGCAATTCTTGCCCAGCACTTCCTCGATTGGATAACCCGACAAGTCCAAAAATGCCTGGTTAGCGTAAATGATCGGATTATCGGGTAGAGCCGGATCCGTGATTACGATGCCGTTTCTAGCAGAATCAACCGCTTGTTCTAAAATCTGCAATCGCTCCGGCGAGTCAAGAAATGAATTTAGAAATTCTTTGCCGGCATCCTGAGCGTTAGAATCGGTTGTATGGCGCTTCATGCTATTTCCACGAACTCCGCTGATGAAATGTGAGGGACTTATTGAGAGACTGAAGAACCGCCACCATTCGTGCCGGAGATGATGTTTTCAGACGAGCTTGATGTGACTAATGATAAGGATCTCGAGATGATCACCTCAGCAACTTTCCGACCAGATTCGAGCGCACCATTGATAGACCCCGTGCTCATGTGGTCTCCGCACACGAAGGTTCCAGGCCGCACTTCGAACTTTGGTTTAACAAAATCCGTGGGTTGATTTTGGCGCGGCAACGCGTGGTCGATGCGATAGGTACGCAGCCTGCGCCAGTCTTTGACTTGATTTCCATACCAGCTCTCGAGCTGCTCACGCACTGCTGTCTCCAAAACATTATTGTCTTTTCGCGTACCAATAACCGTGACGGAAACAAGATGCTGCCCCGTCGGTGCGTACGCAGATGATACGTTGCTGGGCACACACAGATTGTTTACCGGTCCCTGACCATCCCCGTTTAAAATCAGGATCGGCTCATCAGTAGGCGGCTTTGGCGCAGAAAAATATAGACAGGTTGTCGATCTATCTGAATGATCCGGTTCAACATCGAAAAGCAAGTTCAGGGCCGATTGCCGGTTGGTGGCCAGCACTACATGTGGTGCTTCGTAAGTGTCGCCGTTCGAAAGGACCACAGAACGCTCACTGACCAGAGCCACTTCCGTGTTGAACTGAATATTATCCATACCGACACTCTCGGCAAGTTGCTTTGGCAACTCCTCCATACCGAGTGCCGGAATGGCGGTGTCTCCTGCAGAAAACATTTTAAAGAGGAAAGCAAACTTCCTGCTACTTGTTTCGAGATGTGGTTCTAGAAAAATGCCACCGAAAAATGGGCGGAAAAACTTATCGATCATAGACTCTGAGAACCCTTGCTCTCTCAGGTACTCCAGCGTCGTCGTCTCGCGCGCCGATAGAGTGTGCTCGTCCGTTTGGCCAAGCAACGTCAAACGCAGCCGAGCGACGTTGAGCTTATCACCAAGATTGCCGACTGGTGCCATCAATGTTTCGAGCGTTTTGTCAGGCTCTCTGAACGGATCGGCGATTCGGTAGAACTTCCCTTTCGAGCGCACGAGTGCGCCTGGAGAGAAGGTCTTCAGATTAAGTTTGTCGTAGTTGAAAGCTTTTTTCGCCTCGGGATAAGCGGTCAGTAGGACCTGGAAGCCACGGTCCAAAATGAATCCGTCAGCGCCGTCTGAGCGAATTCTTCCGCCAACTGAGTCTCCACCTTCAAAAATTACAAACGGTATATTTCTTTTCTTGAGCTGAGCAGCACATGCGAGACCCGCCAGGCCAGCGCCGACGATTATTACTTCATATTTTTTGTTCATTATGTAACCCTCGTACTGCGAGCTAGCCCTTAATAACGTGTCGCAGAGCCCCTTCAACTTCCGGATAGGCAAAACTGAAACCAGCCGCCTGTAGTTTTTTCGGCATAACTTTAGCACTTGACAGCAAAAGTTCGTCAGCCATTTCTCCCAGCGCGAGACGCGCTGCGAACGCCGGCATGGGAACTATCGTCGGTCGATGCAGCACCGCCCCTAGTGCCTTCGTGAACTTGCTGTTGGGCACAGGCGAAGGCGCAGTGAGGTTAACCGGTCCAGACATGCTCTCGTTCTCGATACAGAAAACAATCGCTTGAGCGACGTCGTCGATCGAGATCCAGCTCATGAACTGTTTGCCATCACCTATATCACCACCAGCTCCCATCTGAAACGGCAAAAGCATTTTTCCCAGCGCGCCGCCTTTCGGTGAAAGAGTCACTCCGATGCGTGCGTTTACGACACGGATACCGGCTTGGCGAGCTGCTTCGGTGGATTTTTCCCACTCCTGACAGAGGTCCGCGAGGAATCCACGCCCAGGAGAACTGTTCTCATCCAACAATTCGTCTCCGCGGTCTCCGTAGAAACCAATCGCGGAGGCACAGAGTAGAACCTTCGGCGGAGAATCGAGTTTTGCAAGCGATTCACTCAGAAAAGTAGTGCCCTTGACTCGACTGTCACGAATCTGTTTTTTCTTCTCATCAGTCCATCGCCCTGATGCGATGCTCTCTCCACCCAGATGGATAACAGCATCGAAACCCTTCAGATCGCCGTGTATTTCGCCTTTTATAGGATCCCAGAGCACGTCAGAGGCGCTCGCGTCCTTCTCTGAGCGCACTAGTCGGCGCACCTGATGACCATTCTTTTTCAGTCGAGGACTGATTTCCGATCCTAGCAAACCGCGAGCGCCGCTCATTATCACGTTCATATGGTCTCTCCATCACACGGACTTGTGTGCGCGTTAGAATACACGAATTGTTGAAACCGCCAGGCTTCGATGTTTCGACTGATGGAGAAACTGAAATAGCGTCCACCAGTCCTTTTTATAATGGTTCTTGCAAGTGAATATTGGGTGAATGGCAGGACGGCAATCGACAAGCATGGGTGCGCGAAACAGATGCCTATCGACTCACTATCTAGCTAAGCAATATCTTTCTGAATGTAGCGCGACATTTAGTTTAGATGTCGGCAAAACTGCTTCGTTTTTGAGTTTTATCGAAGACGCGACCCCAACTACAATGCTTAGTACATCTAAAAACATCTAGAAACAGCGCAGAGTGTACCTTTTGACGCGGTACGGATACAACTGTCGCCAGGAGAAGCATGGCGACCTGGAACACTTTGCTCCAGGCCACCATCTTCTACTCTCGGCACTTAACAGTCAGCACAGAACGACTAACAACCGAAACCGGTAGGACCGAACGGTTCGCGCGGTTGATCGGCAGCAGGCTTGTCACCCTGTTTGTCGGCGTCCGACTTGGACTCGGCCGCGCAGTTGTGGGGTCGTTTCTCTTCCGAGCCTGCAGCAGCCAGATCGACGCCGCAGTGAGGACAGAACTTCCAGTTTGCGCTCATGTGAACATTCTCCGTGTGGGGACCTTTTACGATCTGATGAAAGGCACCAGTGTTCAAGCCGTTCTTGGCATTACCACCGGGAACTTCGTTGCTCCACTCACGCGCCTTGTAGCAGATCTTGTTTACCTGGCCTGCAACGAGCAAGACCAGACTCGAAATATACAACCAGAACATCAGCATCATGACGCCACCAAGTGAGCCATAGGTGACATCGTAATGAGCTAGATTTTTGACGTAGAGCTGGAAACCGTAAGTGGTGAGCAAAAAGATACTAGCACCAAATACGCTACCAGGTGTCACCCAGCGATGCGCCTGTTTCACATCGGGACCGGCGGCAAACAGCAGCGCGAACGAGGTCAACACCATCATGAAGATGATGAACCAGGTCACGTACGTCGCCATCGCTGGGACATTAAAAGTCACGCCGATCCATTTGACGAGCAATGGATAAGCGAAGATCGAACTGATTGCTGCCAGCAAAATCACTGATTGGACAATCGTTATCCAAATTGCCGTCAGCCGAAACTTCCAATATGGTCGAGTATCTTTTACACCGTAGATGCGATTGAGTCCATCGATAACTGCGGCGAAAAGACCGGAGGCCAACCAGAGAGTGACGACGAGGCTGATCGACATCACAGCGACCGGCTGATTGCTCTGCAGCCTGGAAATCTGCTCTTCGATGACCTGATGCGCCTCGGTAGGAAACACAGTTCCCAGCAAAGCCTCGATTGAATGCAAAAGATCTTTGCCGTCAACCCCAATAGCCGGCAAAATCAGCGCAGCGAGAGTAATCACTAGCGCGAGGAACGGCACGGCAGCCATCATCGCGCCAAACGCGATTCCGGATGCTCTAGTCAGCAACTCATTCTCGAGGACGTCGTGGTAGGTATGTTTGGCAATCCTCCACAAACCAGAAAACCTGCAGGTCAAACTGTGACCCAAGCATTTTCCTATATTCAAGCTGTTCTCCTCATGGTGAAGAAAATCAATTAACCGACACCATCTATGGTGCTGGCTCTTGTTTCAAAGACTCGAAAACCTGCTTCCCGAAAGGTTCGAGAGGAAGCAGAAAGTCGAATGGAGCCCGGCGGGCTCGGTTCTGAAAGACGTCACTCGTCCTGCCGCTCGAAGCGCAGAACGCCCTTCTGGAGTTCTCGCTTCATCTTACCGTCAGGGTAATGGAGAAACTCGCTGGCGCGGCTGCCATCGGTCGCAGAGACGACTTTCTGTGAGAGCACGCCCTTGTTGAACGAATGCGTCTCGAATCGTCGGCGCGCACAACCGCGCTGGAAAAACCAACCGCCATCAGCGCGAGGGCAACATAGATGCTTTTCATGACGTTACTTTCAAGCGACTAACTGAGCAACTTTGCAGCGACACGAACAGACGTTTCCTCACCTAGCAGCTTCCCCGGGCCAATCGAAGTTGGTCAGGGTGCGTCAAAGTTGTTGCTCAGAAGTGCTTTCGGGAAATTCAGTAAAACTAAGTGTGAGGAAAAACGGGACTCCAGGTTTCTACTCGAATGAAGTCTTACGGTTCAAACAAATCCTACGAATGTAGACGACTAGAAACATAAGTAATAGATCAGATCTCAGAGAGCAAGCGCCCTGCCTCATAGCGTTTGCAACACAAACTAATCAAGCTAAGTATTTTGATATTGAAAATCAGTGCGGATTTAAACCGAGTTCGAAATCGAGAGACCAGATCAAAAATTTGCCATGCGTTTCAGTGCTCTTTCCAAGACTTCGACTTGCGCATGCAAACGTGAAACCTCTTCGAGGCTGGCTTTTCCTTGTACTCTCTCGATCTCGTCTTCGAGCAATCTTTTAGTTTTCATCAATTTTTTGGCTGACATAGAATAGCGATCTGTCGGCATAGAAGCCTTGGCCGCGGGGCGCTTGGCACTATCATCTTCACGCAGCTTGCGCTTCATCTCTTGCTTACGCATCTCTTCACGAACGGCGCCGGTCACACCCATCATTCCAGCAAGGCCGTTCATTTGAGAGACTTCGCGCGTTTCCAAAGGACGCGTATACTGATTGATTAACAGAGCTTTGCGCGACATTTCTCCGGCATAACCGGTCTGGTTCGCCGCTTTGTTAGCAGCTCTGCCATCAAGCTTCCCGTTAAGACTTTCAGTCATCTTAGCTGTTTTCGCCGCATGAGCTTGATCCATAATTCCAAGAGCAGCGCCCATACCGGTCAACATCATTGGATTGCAAAACAGGATAGAGAGAAAAGCCATCTGATTCTGGCTCGCCATATGCTTTTGATTGACATGTGATTGATAATCAACAATCTTGCCGTCGGCATCGTGAGTAATTAGACGACCATCCCTACCCTTCGCGACGAAGTTTCCAGAACCATCCTTTTGCCACTTCCGGCCATCAAGCACACCGGGTTTAAACTTCTGATCGGGCGAGTCCGTACTCGCCTCAGACGCCTTCGCTTCCGCTCGACGAGCCTCTTTTACTTCAGCAACGCGACGAATTTCCTTAGCTTCAGCGACGCGGCGAACTTCCTTCGCTTCCGCTGCACGACGAGCTTCCCTCTGCTCCGCTAGCCTGGCATCGTTTCTTTCCGCGCTTCGGCGAGCTTCTTGCTGATCAACTACACGGCGTGCCTCCGCGCGACGCTGGTCGCTGCGTTCTGCCGCTAACCGACTCTCTCTCTGTTCAGCCTGACGTACATCACTATTGCGCTCCGTCGATCTGCGCGCGTCAGCATCAGCCTTTCGAACTTCGTTGATGTCAGGCGGCTTGCTGCCGTCATTCGATGGTTTAAATCCGCCGGACTCGTTGCGCCGGATGTCAGTGCGCCCAATAGTTTTTGGCGCTTCACGCATATCCGACGGCTTTTGCAATTCGTTGACCGTCGCCGGGCGCGCCTCTTTGGCATCCGCGATTCGTTTGACCTCGGCTACAACTTTGAGGTCTAAATCTACAGCCTTGATGTTGCCGTTTGCATCACGCACAGTTCGATTGCCGAGAACATCCGTCGTGATTTGTTCTTTACCCTGCTCAACCTGCTGTCGCTCGATGTGCTGCGCTTCGCGGACAAGCTGTTGCCCGACGGCTTTCTCTCCGCTCGGCTCTCGCATTACTTGTTCGCTGAATCCGTCTAGGGCTCGCATGAGTCATCCATCGCCTGTGATCCGGGGGTGGCACGAGGGCGCACGAATCACCGTTATACCGTACGATGGGAGCAGCCTGATGTCGATGGGAGAACTACTACCCTCGACCGATTCAACCTTCGTGGAAACCGCCGATTGAACTGCTAGAATTAACCGCATGAATGTTCAAAAAGCCGCACTGAGCGCCTTGCTGATGTTTTCAGTCTCACAACTCGTGCGGGCGGAAGAACTCATCTTGACACCGGGACCATGCCTCGAGAAGCGCAAGCAAGTTCAAATCTATCTGACAAAAGCAAAGAAAGCGGGAATCGGGACGAAACCCTACGAAGAAGCGCTCAGTAGAATTGAAAACGACATTAAATCTGGCGCTACAGAAGGCGATATTCAAAAACAAGTGAGCGGCTTAATTTCGGCACTCGGACAACAAGTAAACAACTTAAAGTCGCTCAAAGTGCGGCCGCCAGGCTACGTTTCAGTAGGCAACTCACGATCCGCCGGCGGCAATGGCGGAAAAAACGAAAGCAACAGCGCTGCTCGAACATCCGTGTCCGAGATGGAGAGCTACATGCTGACACTCGTCAACAAACACCGACAAGAAGCCGGGCTCGGTCCAGTCGGTTCAAACGGTCAACTTGGCGAGATCGCCCGGGCTCATGCACAGGATATGGTAAATAGAAGCTTTTTTGCACACGTAAATCCGGATGGCAAAGATCCTCAAGACCGCGCCAACGCTGCCGGCTACCATGGCATGGTCATGGAAAACATTGCCTTCACGACCGTGAAGGGTGGAATTAGATCAACCGACAGCGCTGACGTGAGCCTTATGAACTCTCCGCCTCACCGAGCCACAATCCTAAATAACACCGTCACCATCGTAGGAATTGGTATCGCATACGACACCACTGGCGGCATCAGAGTCTGCCAACTTTTCGCTCATTAGATTTGAGAATTTTCAGTCAATCCTGATACGATATAGACCATGAAAATATGGTCAATTGCGGCGTCAATGTCGCTCCTATTCTTTCTTGACTCTTTCTGCGCAACTGGGGCACAGGATGCGCTCGCGCCAGGACCTATGCTCGACAAGCGCACTCAGATTTTGCAGTATCTCAACAAAGCTAAAACTGCCGGGATTGGCGTCAAGCCTTATGCTGATGCTCTCGACAAAATAGAAGTCGAAGTTAAAGACGGAAAAACGGAAGCAGAAATCAAGCCACAAGTCGATCGCTTGATTGCAGCTCTTGCGCAACAGGTCAGCAACTTAAAAGCTTTGAAAGCCACAGCCGCAGCACGAGCGGCAGTGCCTGTGCCAGCAGCAGCCGCGCCTGTCGCTTCCGGACCGTCACCAACCGCCTTTACATTCGAGGCACTAAAATCTGCTGCCGGCGGAGGCAACATTACCTCGACTGCACTTGTCGGTTTAAATCCCGAATACACCAGATTATCGAGAGTTCGCGGCCGAGCCGTCCCTGAAGCAACACTGGAACGCTTACTTTTCGATCTGGCAAACAAACATCGCAGAGAAAATCACCTCTCGCCTTATAGCTACAACTCAAGACTGGCTGGACTGGCGAAAGGGCACGCTCTAGATATGGTGCAGAATAACTTTTTTGCTCACGTAAACAAAGAGCACCAAGGCCCACTTGAACGAGCTCAGGCCGCAGGCTACACAACCATAACCGTCTGGGAAAATATCGCCGCAGTCGGACCGGGGCGAGGAACACCAATCGGCATGGTGATGACAGCCGACGAAGGCCTGATGAATTCGCCGGGACACCGAGCTGCGATCTTAAATGTCAAAGGCGAATGCGGCGGAGTAGGCGTCTGTTATGACACCGTAAATGGTGGCATTAAGGTATGCCAGGTGTTTTCTCCCAATAATCTCTAAATGGACATCCGCTGTCTGTCACAAAAAAAATTGTTTCCGCTCGGCACCTTTCGGTAAGGTTACGAAAGCAAAGATAATGACATCAACGACGAAATAGTCGGTCAGTGCGCCTATCTCGAAACGATGCACAGATATTTCGACCCTGGGCAGACCTCGAAAACGCCGTCGGCGCACCGATTCAATTTTAGAGCCGGCGCCACCTTCGTCAAGAAATGCTATCAAGTGTATATCCACAACCTTGACATCAACAAAATCCAACAGTTCTCGAACCGTTGATTATGGCTGCGTTTTACCGAATCTTTCCTTATACTCATGGTTGGTTTCGCCCAACACAATAAAATACGCGTATGACGTCAACGCTCAACAAACCCCGCAATAAAAAACTCTGGTTCAACCCATATTCGTTCGTCGAAAATCAGGCCACCGTCGGAATCGAACTAGTGGGACAGGTAGTCAGCATGTGGCTGACCACTATGGGATACATTCTGCGCTGGGATTTCGACAAAAAAGAGGCATGGCGGCAGTGTTACATGATCGGCGTCAAGTCGTTCGTGGTTGTTGGCATCACTGCCTTGTGCACCGGATTCGCAATGTCACTTCAGATCTCACGCGAACTTGTCCTCTTCGGAGCTGACACTGCCATCGGCGGTGTGGTGTCGCTGGCGCTAGTACGGGAAATCGGACCGATCACGGCAGGCGTAATGGTCGCCGGACGGGTGGGATCCTCAGTTGCAGCCGAACTTGCCACTATGGTGATCACGGAACAGATCGATGCGCTCAAAGTGATGCGCGTTGACCCAGTGAAATTCTTGGTCGTTCCCCGCTACGTTGCCGGATTGACAATGACCCTAGTACTGTCGGTCTACGCGATGGCAATCGGTTTGATCGCTGGAATCTACATCGCCAGCATCGCGGCAAACCTTCCAGCCGCAACGTTTCTAGACTCAGTCCATCAAACCATTCTCGACCGCGACTTTGTCACACACTTCATCAAATCGATTATCAACGCCACAATCATCATCATGTTCTCCTGTGCGATCGGCTTGCACACCCGCGGCGGAGCGGAAGACGTCGGTATCGCGACCACTCGAACTATTGTCTGGACCATGACTCTAATCTTCGTTTTCAACTACATCGTCACGTCTCTGACGTACGCACCGCGCTAATTGGAGGAATTGCCCATGGCGATGCCGCCAATGCTCGAAATTGTCAATCTTCATAAATCCTTCGGCGATCGCGAGATTCTCAAGGGCATCAGCTTCAAGGTCTACAAAGGCGAGATGCTCGGTTTGATCGGCCCATCCGGCTGCGGGAAGTCGACCATTCTGAAGCTGATTTGCGACTTACTCGTACCTGACAGCGGCGAAGTCGTGCTCTGGTCCGACCAAATCGGACTGGTTTTTCAAGGTTCGGCTCTGCTCAACTCATACACAGTCCGCGAAAATTTGGCTCTGGCTCTCAGTCGACGCAAACTGAAAAAATCAGACGAAAACGAGATTATTGAAGAGAAACTGAAACTGGTCGGCTTGGCTGGCTACGGCGAGGCCTACCCGTCTCAATTGTCGGGTGGACAGCAGAAGAGAACAAGTTTTGCCCGAGCAATCGTAAATGACCCAAAAATAATCCTTTACGATGAGCCAACAACCGGGCTCGATCCCGTGATGTCAACAGTCATAGAAGATTACATGTTGGAGCTCAGCGGGCAGCTGGATGCTGCATCAATCGTGGTAACCCACCAATACTCGACCTGGACACGATGCGCTTCAAGAGTTTTGCTCATGCATGCCGGACAAACTGTATGGGAGGGATCTCCTGAAGAAGCAGTCGTGACCGAAAATCCGTATATGAAGCAATTCGCTCATGCTACACGTGAAGGACCAATGCTTTCCGGACTCTTGTAAAATCATAAGGTGACCGAAGGATGAAAACTGTGACCGCTTCCCCAAAAGAAACAACATCGAAGCCCGATGCACCGGTATCGGTGAACCGCCATGTCCAGAAACCGAACTACGAAGTTCGGGTAGGCATGTTTACCCTCTTCGCGTTTATGCTGTTTCTCTACGGACAAGCATGGCTGAAGCAGTTCTCCATAATGCACCCGCCACAAAGAATTACGGTTCGATTCAACGACGTAGCCGGATTGGCTAACAATGCGCCTGTCAATATCAACGGCGTGCGTGTCGGTACTGTCGAAAAAATCGAATTAGAAGGCAAAGGTCGTGTTCTTGCCCGTTTGAAGATAAAAACGGAAGAGGCCACCGTTCCTCAAGGTTCCACATTCACAATTCAAACCCTCGGCATGGTCGGCGCAAAGTACATTGAAATCTCGCTTCCTGAAGAAACTGCAGGAGAAGAACCGCGACCGCCAATCGATCCTGATGTAGTCGTAGTCGGTGAAGATCCAGTCCGCGTCGAACTCGTCATAAATAAGATCGCGACCAATCTCAATCGCGTAATCGGTAGACTGGGCGATGAAGCCACTCAAAAAGGTCTCGCAGACGCGCTTCAGCACTCGGGTGAAACGATCAAAACGATCAATGAAGCGGCGACGAAGCTCAACAAAAACATGGACAAAATTAGCGACGTGACCACCAGCGTCAAAACGACATCCGATCGTTTCGGCACTGTCGCACTTAAGGCCAATGGTTTCTTCGAGCGAGGACAAGGAACGTTTTCAGACTACTCTGCGCTCAGTCGCGACCTCAGAAAAACTTCGGGCAAGGTCAATACAATGCTCGACGATCCGAACATGCGTGGCGATATCAAAGAGACGATCAATTCGGCGAAGCAAACCGCGGAAACTATTCGCGAGACAATGAAAGAGCTGAACGGCACGTTGAAGGATAAAGATCTACGGACAGATATCACCAACATCCTGAACCGCATCAATAACTCGACTAAGGACATTTCAGTTTCCATGGAGAAGTTCGGAGCGATAACGAACAACGGAGAGCTCAGAGACGATATAAAACAGATCGTGAGCAACGCCAAAGATGCAGTCACCAAAGTTGAAAATCTAGTTTCTGAACCTGAGTTCAAATCGGATTTGCGCAAAACCATTAAGAAGGTAGAAAGCGCCGCTGGTAATGTCGACATTGCTGCGCAACAAATGCATCAAGTTCTCGGTCAAAAACATCTCTTGTTTAAAGCTATGTTCGGCACTCTCGGCAAAGTCAAAGTCGAGAAGAAGACTAAGACTGAAACCAAGAAAGACGGGACTGAAACTACAACTGAGACAACCAAAACGGAAACTAACTCGGAAGATGCACCAACTTCCGAGCAAAAGACTCCGCCCACCTCAGAAGAATCACAACCAAAACTTCGCTAGTTCGAGTTCAAGAGAAGTTCAGTCGCACCATCATATGATTCTCTCACCAAACTAAGAAGAGGGAATATATCGCCGTTGGCCAGCTTATTTCGTTGATCGAAAAATTTCGACTATGTAACGATTCAACATAAAATTGTCATTCAATCATGGTGAAATTACGAAGCTCAGAGGTATGCGTGACAGATCACGTCACGTTGCGGTCACGCACCGAACTTAATCTCAGATGTAATAGACCCATCAGTAAAACACTGATCCTCACTGAATTTCCGACGACTCTCTGGACCAATAAACCGAACCAAGAAGTCGTCACCAAGCAACCTTATTCGCAACACCCTAAAAGAGCGAAACGAAAATTTGAGCCGCAGCCGCTGTCGAATACGTATCGAAAACGGCATCAATAAATCGTCTTCACTGTTTAGCCAACAAGGTAACCCACGATGACCGGTCAGTTAGATCAAGCAAAACCTAAAGCCGAACAATCCATCGAGGGTTCGGAGAAAGCCACGTCGTCGCTGCATGCATCACTGGAAACAGGCTTGATGCCTGACAGGACGGAACCACCTCAGTTGAAGATGGTGGGCGACAAGATTGAAGTTCCACCGATTACTACGAATGGCTGGCAGAACGATACCACCGCCAGTAACACCAAAGACCAAACCTATTTAGACCTCACAAACCCGTTCAAGAGCTTGACTCTCGATATCTTCGGTGGCCGCAAATGGTCAACCGATTCGACTATCGCGACCGCAGCGCCGAAAGCAGATCTCAATACAGGCAAAGTCGCAGACGCATCACCCGAAGTACGAGCAGCAGCGCCTGGTGCCGCGCCGGTCGAAGGGTTCAACAAAAAGATTTTAGACGCCTCCACCGCGCTAGTCGATAAGCAAGGTTGGAAAGGGAGTGGACTGGAAAAAGCCACCCAGAACGGTAAGTACGGCGGTGCCGCAACCGTCTCCAACATTCTAAAAAGTCAGGGATACGACTACGCACATTCCGCAGGCATCCATAAACTCACAACTCAATTGACTTCACACGGCTGGAAGATGCTTCCTGCATCAGAGGCAAAGCCAGGTGACGTCGTTTTCGCCGGACGAGGTTCCGATTGGAAAAATGGCGGCGGTAAAGGTCGTATCGGTATAGTTGGACAGGATGGAAACGTTCAATACAATAACGCAGAAAACGGTAAATGGACTCAGACAGCCATGTCTGATGCTTTCTCGAAACAACAATACGGTGAACAGATCTGGGTATTGAGACCACCGGCAGAAGGCCCGAAACATCAACGACCTCCTGAGCAGAGAGCCACTGAGCGAAGAACAACTGTTGATGCGCAACGACGCAGTCTTGAATCCCGCGACCGTCAATCTGAATTTAGTCCGGACTCGGATTTGACTCGCCGAACCCGTGGACAACAAGACCGCGTGGATAGCCGCGAAGCGAGACGTTCCGCAGAGCCAAACAACAACCAAGATTATAGAGATTTCCGCAATCGCCCAGCCTGGTCCGGTCAAGACGATGGTCGATATCCGCCTCAATACGACGATTCGAGCAGCAGAAGCGACAACCCGATTTCCATATTGTGGAACGCTATCGAAGGTGTCGGAAAAGCACTTTGGTCTTTGACACCATTTAGAAATTCAGTCAACAATGGAAGACTTGGATGCGCAGCCTCTGTTTCAGAGGTTCTCCAGAGATCGGGATATAGATATGCTAATCACGCCGGTGTCGGAGGACTGGATGTTCAACTGAGACAAAACGGTTGGCGAAGAGCCTCCCTGGATCAAGCAGCACCCGGAGATGTAGTAATTGTCGGCAGATCACGCGGATGGCGCGCCGGTGGTGGCAGTGCGCACGTCGGTATCGTCGGTGAGAATAGCAGCGTTTATCACAATAGTTCCAGTCGCGGACAATGGATAAAAGACAATCTCCATGCCCGCTTCGGAAGAGGAATGGAAGTCTTCGTTTTAAAGCCACCAGCCAACGGTAGACACGAAATCGATCAAAGACTGTTCGAATACAATCCGGATCCTTCCGCGGTTTTCCGTCGGAATCAGCCGACCTGGGGTCAGCCGAATGGATTCGCCAATTTCTTTTCAAGCGATGATGGGCACCAATATCGTCGCTTCCACAACACTTCAAGAGAAGCTCGATCAGCAGGACCGCGTGTCCATCAAACCGATGTTCCCGGCTATCGTCCGCGCGAAGACTCCCGTGGCGACCGCAGACAACGCGGTCAAAACGTAGGCTATCAGCCAAGCTACGAGAACCCAGGCTACAGCCAGGATTCTTTGCCTCGATTCGCTCAAAATGATCGCTCCGCAGTCGACCCACGCGATACCTTTGAACAGATGCGTCAGCGTCGACTTCGCGAACGGCGCGAAGAGGAAGAGCGCCCAAGATACCGTCGCAGAAATCGCGGCTAAGAACGTTTCGATGCTGGTGAAGATCTAGTGACGAACAAATCACTCATGAACCAAAATCCAGAGCATCTATGAAACTTCGAACGTTTCTCTGATGGCGATTCAAGCGGTCAATCTCGCTCAAAACGAAGCTGAGCGAACTCGAATTTTTTATGTCGGATCTGAGTCACAATCTGTTATTTCGAATAATCACGTCGCTAGCGACGTTGTTTTGTCGCCAGATCGGCTTCGCATTGCCTCTCAAATCGTTCCTTTCTACGGTCGTTGCATTAACTCCACCGTTTCGCAATTCGCCACCACCCAGGGTTATGCCAGCCAGGTGACTTCCTGAAATCCGGTTACCATGCACTTTTATGCGTTCAGTATTCCAACCGCGACGTTCAGAAGCGAGTTCAATTCCATAGTTCGAGTTGAAGATATCATTATCGCGAATCTCTATATCGCTGCCACCATCAACATAAATTCCAGCAGCAGATCTGGCTTTATAGGTCGGATTGCTAAATGAGTCAATGTTGTAAACCTGATTGTCAGCTATTAGTCCGCGCCTTGCGCGATCTATTCCGCCCTTCGATACACCTTCACCGCCGATGATATCAATGCCGATATTGTCGTTGTCGTGCACGCGGTTTCCCACAATCCTGAAACCATCAACGTTTCCGTTTACAACTAAAGATTCACTTTGCCCTAGTTTCAAATGGTGAATGCGATTTCCTTCGATTCTGATATCAGACATTGGCGTCGCTTTCGTTCCAAAAACGCCGATGCCGTGCGCGTTTTTTTCACTCTCCACGTGATGGATATTATTGTTTCGAATCGCGATATTTTTACTGGCACCATCAATTCGAATACCGGTTGGCGTATCGCCGCCTCTAACGTTTCTTATCTCAAAACCATCAATGGTGACGTTCTTTCGATCACTGATTTGAATCGCACCTTCAGAAATCGACCGACCGCTCAGATCAATAATCGCTTTTCCATCACCTCGCAGGGTGATGTTATCCCGATTTATTCGCAATCGCTCATTGTATACTCCGGGCCGCACGTGCACGATGGAACCATTCGGCGCTTTGTCGATTGCGCGCTGAATGCTCTCCCCTGGTTTTACTTCGAGAGTCGGCGTCCAGGCATCATTGGAAAGCTGCACTTTAGCTTGATCGCGAACATTTTGAAACTCGTTCGGAGCCTGAATCGCGCGCTCACATTGCCCTGAGGCAAACGGATTCGGAGGGTTCGTAAAACTGTAGTGATTAGAAGAAGACCTGTCGTTCACCTCTTTCTCAGCCATATAAGCTCCATAGTAAGTTAACTAACAAAAGGACAGCATAGCGAGCTGTGATAAGCAAACCGTGACGAACGGTTTTTGCAACTGGGTTTAGGAAAAGCCGCGTTCCAATATTGTTTTGATATTGCAACGTAGCTGCAACGTTCAACTGGCATTCTCTAGGAATGAAAGCCGCTGCATCACTGACCACTGACGAGGACTTCTATCATGCCTACCGAAAAGCAAGAAAACATCAGAGAATCAGCACCGAAAAACGAAGTCAGTCCAGATGTGTCAGTCAGCGCATGGCGCGAAATCGAAAATCAACATGTTAACCAAGCGGCTAACTCAGACCCCAGAAAAGGCGAAACTCCTGATGTTTTAGACTTTAGCAAAGCTCAGGACCCTTACTCGAAAGAAGTCAATTCACCTGCGCAGATTCAAACACCTGAACAAGAAGCTTACTTGAGAGCGTCTCTCGGTTTAGAACAAATCGCGCCAGATGCACAAGTCGACAGTCTCATCTTGAACCAAACCCGTCTCGAACAGACTCAAGCTCTAGGACTCGAGCCCAACGCCACTGCATTAGAAATTGAAACCGCCACTCAAGCCAAAATGAGAGACAACGTCGGGCTTCCAGCCAGTGCCACCGAAGAAGAGTTTCAACAACGTCTTGCCGAGTACAACAAACTTGCCGAAACAGACTCAGTCGGCGCGCATGTTCGGGCGGAATTGGCTCTCCCTCCATCCGCAACAGCCGAAGAAGTAGCAGAAGCCAGCCTACGATCGATTGCAGCCTCTGAACGAGCTATGCTTGGCCTCCCTCAAGGCGCTACCGAAGCCCAAGTTCAAGAAGCGTTCAAAAATTATTCCGCCGAAGGCCTAAAAACCACTCTCGGATTACCCGCCAACGTCAGTGACAAAGACCTCGACCAAGCTATCCAGGCAAAAGTCAAAGAGAACGTAGGCTTACCTGCGAACGCAACCACAACAGAGTTGTCTCGCAGACTGGCTGAGTACGGTCAACTTGCAGAAACCGATCCAGTAGGAGCTCAAATGAGAGCCGACCTCGGTCTTGCTCCCTCAGCCACATACGGCGAAATGCTCGAGGCATACGGCAGACAGCAAGATGAGCTGCGCGCGAACAAGTAGTAAACCTGGTTGGAGCCCAAAAGTTTTCCGAACTCGCTTTTCAAACCTCGTTTTTCAATTTAGTCAGTCACGGTCGTCGCGTTAACCCTTCACAGAGTCGAGATTTCCAAAGATTCAAATCAACGAAAAATATGCCTACAACGAAGTCACCGACCCTTTTGGGGTCGGTCCTTCGCGCTGCACTGTAAAAGCTAGTCTGTACTTAGTGTTGTCGCAAACACGCGATCAACGTCGACATGGGGACGAATCCACCCTGGGTGTCGGCAATCATCAGCTTGCCTTTCTCGAGTTTGTAGCTGCCACCTTTGCGCGGTGGAAATATCACGTCCGGTTGAGGAGTGGCGTAGTTGTTGTAAGGTCCGAAGTCCACACGGGCTGCGTAGGGCAAACTCATCCCTGCGTTTAGATAATTACTGAGCTGGGTCAATTCCTTAACCGGCGCATCAAATGGATCCGGATGATCTGCCATGAAGTATTGAACAGTTTTCAATGTAACTTCAGCAGCCAGAGCCAGTTCCTGGCGTTGGTTGTGTATCAGATTTTCATCACTGATTATCGGGCGGTTGGCACCAGCACTACCGGTGATGGCAAACACATACGAATCAATTTGGTTTCGTATTGAGAACTGGACACCGTCATTGACGGCTTGGGCATTAGGGGAACGGTGGACTTCCGTCACTCTTGCTTGTTGAGTTGTAACTTCTTTAGCGTTCGAAGCGACGGTCATTTGCGTTTCCCTTCGTGTTCCATGAGTACAAGATACAAAACGTCTGTTACATCAACGTGACCGATTTCCGATGAATTCAATTTACCAAAACAAATTTGAACTTTTCCTGAACTATAGGCTGCCCATGACCACTGATTGGCAAATTCGATCTAACATATGGACTGGCGCCTGGGAAAAACCATGAAATACGAAACAGTAATCGGTCTAGAAGTACACGCTCAGCTTAAAACGAAGACCAAGATCTTCTGCAGCTGCCCGACGGAGTTCGGGGCGGCGCCGAACGACCAGGTCTGCCAGATTTGCGTTGGGATGCCTGGCGTTCTGCCGGTTCTGAACAAGAAAGCCGTAGAGCACGCCATTAAGGCGGGGCTGGCACTAAACTGCGAGATTTCTAAAACAACAAAGTTCGACAGAAAGAACTACTTCTATCCTGACCTGCCGAAGGGTTACCAGATTTCCCAATACGACGCTCCGGTTTGCATGACCGGTTATCTGATGATCGACGGAAAAAAAATCCGCATTCACCGCGCCCACCTGGAAGAAGATGCAGGTAAATTGGTCCACGCAGGCGCAGCCGGACTGCACGGCTCCGATTACAGCCTGGTCGATTACAACCGCTCTGGCGTACCGCTTCTCGAAATCGTCAGCGAGCCCGACATCACCAGCGCTGAAGAAGCGAAAAACTACCTTACTGAGTTGCGTAACATCCTTCGTTATATAGATGTCTGCGATGGCAACCTCGAAGAAGGGAGTTTCCGCTGCGATGCAAACGTTTCCTTGCGACCGGTCGGACAGAAGGAACTTGGAACGAAAGCCGAGATCAAAAACGTCAACAGCTTCCGGGCCGTGGAACGAGCAATCAAGTCTGAAGTCGAAAGACAAGCAAAAATTTTGGACGACGGCGGAAGGGTAGTTCAAGAATCCAGACTCTGGAACGAAGCCGACGGAAAAACTCACTCGATGCGTTCAAAAGAAGAAGCGCATGATTACAGATACTTTCCAGATCCTGACCTGGTGCCGCTATCCATCGAAAGCGAATGGATAGCGGAAATCCGCGCCACATTGCCCGAACTGCCGGAAGAAAAACGCCAACGCTATGTGAACTCGCATGGACTGTCGCTTGACGATGCAGCGGTTCTTGCTGAATCCAAAGTTTTAGCCGACTTTTTCGATGAGACATTGAAATTGGGCGCCAATGCCAAGGCTGCTGCCAACTGGTTGATTGGTCCGACAACCGCATATATAAACGACAACAAACTTGAATTCAGCGAAACCAAGATGACACCTAAGAATCTCGCTGACCTCATTGCAGCGATCGACTCAGGCAAGCTCGGTTCGACAAACGCGAAAAAGCTGCTGCTCGATGTCCTCGCCGGCGGCGGCGAGGTCGATAAACTGATCGATGAAAAAGGGCTTGCCCAGCTAAGCAACGAAGGCGAACTTCGCACTATGGTGGAAGAGGTTCTCAAAAAATCAGAAGCGCAGGTTGAACAATACAGAAGCGGTAAAACCAAAATCCGCCAGTTCTTCTTCGGCGAAGTTATGAAGGTATCCAAAGGAAAAGCCAATCCGGAAGTTACCAATAAGTTGCTTGACGAACTTCTGCCAACACCTGAGTCCACCTAATTCATTGCGCATCAGAGTCCAGGAATCTCGTATCTGAGCCACAACCGCAAGGTTTCCAAAATGGAATACAGTCGACTAATCTATTTCAAATCATCCAAGATGCCGACCATCGACCAGGTCGTGCGCGCCCTTTCACAAGAAGAAGATATCCGCGTCGCCATCGACGATAAGTACAACTTGCTCTATAAGGATGATGAGGTTCAATACACCGTCGGCGAAACGATTTTGATCGACGACGGCGCTTTTTCCATGTTGGTTGGAATGACCGCAGAACCGCATGTAATCCAGGAAGCCGAAGCTCTAGCTCAACAGCTTTTGATGATCACCGCACAAAATTCGGTGGAAGAACAGTTGCTTGCCAAACTGGCGAGTTGCGATGCCCGCTTCGAAATTGGCGGTGTGTTTCCCGACGAACTTTCCGACCTCTTCATCGACCACACAGCCACGTTCGATCGTGTCGATGAGCATTTAGAGCAGCTCGTAGACGGAATTATCTATGATCCGGAACGTGGCACGCTGCGATAATTTTTCTCGGTTTAAAACGTTAATCTAATTCCACAACTATGATCCAAACAGTACATATACTGGGAGCATAAGAGACACAGTCCTCTCGCGCTCGCACCACACTCGCTTACTCTGCACCGTTTCTAAAACTGGAGGCCCGCATGGGTCAGAACAATGACGCGGCTAAACCGCAAGCGTCGACAGACGCGCACGCCTTACTAGACAGACAAGAAAAGGGTTTTAACGCAGATTGCCTGTTTCAAAATTGGCCTAAAGACAGACAGCTGGACGCTTACAGAGAACTCAACAAAATTCAAAATCCAAGCGACAACGTTCCTGACCTGACGCTCGAGTTCAACAGCAACGGACGCCATCTTGTCACCAGAGGCGGACACGACAAAGCTAGCTGCGCTCCTCAAGATGTTGCACGAACTGCGGCTCCGGAACGAGCGAAACAAGTAGATCGCTCATCCAGAGGAGATCGCTCTAGTGAAAATCCGCTGGACGCCGAGCGTTTAAAACACCCTGAGCGTCCAGCCGAAAAGATAGAAGGTCTCGCGAAGCTGGCAATGGGTGGAGACGAGCGCGCCAAGCTCGATTTGAGAAAAGCAGTGGCCGATCTCTTGCAACAGCCGCGCGAATTTCGAGAGAAAGTCTTACAGAAGATGGTGGACGATGGCACTTATCTTGCCAATCCATTTAACGGAAAGCCACATGTCGTTATAAACAAGGATGCGTCAGGCAGAGCAGAGAGCATCACGTTTAGTCAAAACCTGGGATACGCAAAGCAAGAAATTCCGCTCAAATCGTTCGATCAACAAGTAGACGACGCCCAGAAAAACTACAAACAAGCACTTCAAAATGTCGTCGGTGGTCTTGGAAAATTTGATACCGCCAGTACATTAAGAGCCTATGAAATTTTAGACGGCGCTCAACCTACCGATAATCTCAAATGGTTCATGCTCGCTCGCAAGGACCAGGGAAGACAACC
>CAZRMH010000042.1:0-29319 GCA_964600935.1 uncultured Candidatus Obscuribacterales bacterium | reverse complement strand
ATATGAGAAGTACGGCACGGCTAAAACCGCTAACCTCGCCAACTCTCTCAAAGATCTCGGATTTAAATTTGCCACCAGAGCCGGTGTGACGATTTCAATCGACGACCTCGACGTTCCCGAAAAGAAACGCGAGTTGATTGCCGCAGCCGAGAAAGAGATCGAAGAAGCACAACGCCGTTACGAGCGTGGCGACATCACGGAAGTGGAACGCTACAACAAGGTTATCGACACCTGGTCGGCAACCACGGACGCCTTGACGAAGGAAGTGGTCGACAACTTCGACCGACTCAACCCTGTTTATATGATGGCGTTCTCCGGCGCTAGAGGTAACATCTCCCAGGTCCGTCAGTTGGTCGGAATGCGGGGATTGATGGCTGACTCTCAAGGTCAGATTATCGACTTGCCGATTAAGGCAAACTTCCGCGAAGGGCTGAACGTAACCGAATACATCATCTCCTCTTATGGTGCAAGAAAAGGTCTCGTAGATACAGCTCTGAAAACAGCTGACTCCGGATACCTCACTCGTCGTCTCGTTGACGTCGCTCAGGACGTTATCGTTCGCGAACCTGATTGCAAAACCACTCGCGGCATCATGATGCAACCGATTACGGAAGGCGACAAGGATCTGGTTAAGATCTCCGAGCGCGTCTTCGGTCGTTCGCTTGCTGAAGACGTTGTCGATCCAGACACCGGCGAAGTGATGTGGCAAGCAGGCAGCATTATCAATCGGCAAATTTCACTCGATATGGATGTGAAAATGAAGAAGCCGAAGAACGTCAAGGTACGTTCGCCACTGACTTGCGAAGCGCAGTACGGCGTATGCCAGAAGTGCTACGGCTGGTCGCTCACCAACAACCGTCTGGTTGACTCCGGTGAAGCAATCGGTATCATCGCTGCTCAGTCAATCGGTGAACCTGGAACACAGCTGACAATGAGAACATTCCACACAGGCGGCGCCGTCGCCGGTGGTAAATCTCGTGCTCAGCTCAAGGCTCCAGCCAAAGGAACCGTAACATTCAAGATCCAGAGCCGTTCGATCCGCACCGCCTACGGTGATGTGAAAGAGCAGACCACCAGAGATGGTGTCATGAAGATCTCGGATGGTAAGAAAGAAAAATCGATCAACGTCTTCACCGGATCACTGCTTGAAGTAGTTAACGGACAGGAAGTTGAAGCCGGGCAATTGCTGGCAGAGTACGATCCACCGGGCTCCAAAAAGGCACTGACCGAAAGAGCCTCAAAGGACATCACGGCAGACATCTCCGGTCGTATTCAATTCGCAGGCTTCCAGGCCGACGAAAAACGCGATCGTCAGGGCAACATCAGTCGCACCGCCAACCGCGCCGGTATCATCTGGATTCTGGAAGGCGATGTATACAACTTGCCTTCCGGCTCTGAAGTCGTCGTCAAAGACGGTCAGGAAGTGAAAGCTCTCGACGTTCTCGCCGAGATTCAAATTCTCACCGAGCACGGTGGAGAAGTTCGCTTCGGTCCTGAAATCGAAACTGAAGTCACCAAGCGTGGCAAAAAGACGATCACCAGATTGACCAAAGGTAAGGAAATCAACATCGTAATCGCCTCGGTCGGCTCAGCCAACGCCAAGTTGGATGCCGGTCAAAAGGGCTCTTACTGGAAGGTTCCAAAAACCAAAGAAACTTGGGCAATCAAAGTCGTTAAAGACGAAATCGTTGAAAACGGAAAGATCATCGCCGAATTGATCGAAGACGGAAGCAACTCCGTCACCACTGGTGGTGAGATCGTTTACGACGGTGTTGAAATCGACGATCGTCGCGTTGTCACCAAGGCAGGTAAAGTGCTCTTCATTCCTGAAGAAATCCACTTCATCTCCAAGGACATCAGCTTGAAGATGGCAGAGACAGGCGATCTAGTCACCGCTGGTCAGGAAGTCGTCAAAGACGTATTCGCTCACCTCGACGGTATCGTTCAGATCGTTGCCGACAACGATATTATTCACGAAGTCATCATTCGTCCCGGCGAACTTCTTCCAATTGCTGATCCATCCGAACTCAAAGTTCCGGAAGGTCAGATTCTGGAACCAGGAACCGAAATCGTCGATGGTTTCTCGCACAAAGAACGCAAAGTCGTCAGCCTCTTCGAGAAAGACGACGCCACCGTTTTGTGCATCGTTCGCCCGATCGAAGAATATTGGATCGAGCCGCCGACCACCAAGTTCAAACACAGTCAGACCGATGAGAAAATCGGCTTGAGATCAGTAACTCAGCTTCTCTTCAGAGATCGCGAAAAAGTCAGACAAATTGCCGGCGCCCAGCTCACCAGAACATCACTTGTTCTACAAATGGGCGGCTACCTGCAAGACCTCAAGGGCATCGTCGAGATCGAAGAAGACTTCCACATTGTTGTTCAAGAGAACATCATGTTGCGTCGTGAGCAAGACTTCAACGTCACATTGCTCGAAGTAGAAAACGGTCAGATCGTTGATCCGAAGACGCCGGTTGCCACCACTCAAGTGTTGACACGAAGCGATGCGAAAGTTCAACTCTCCAAGACAGACGAACGTCGTTTGCTTTTGATCACCGAAGAACAACAAGTCCATCAAAAGATAAAAGGCGCAGCCAACGTCAAAGAGATGGATCTGGTTCGCGTTGATGACATGCTGTCCAAGTCGACAGCTTGTACTCAGCACGGTCAAGTTGTTTCAGTAGACAAAGAAGAAATTGTTGTTCGCCGCGGCAGACCGTACCTGATCTCAGGTAACACACAGCTGCAGTGCGAAGACGGAGCGCTTGTGCAACGGGGCGACTTGCTCGCTACTCTGATTTACGAACGTCAGAAAACCGGGGACATCGTTCAGGGTCTTCCGAGAGTTGAAGAACTTCTTGAAGCCAGAAAGCCGAAAGAAGCTGCGATTCTCTCAGAGAAAGAAGGTCGTGCCAAACTCGTCACCGAAGACGATATGACGCGTTTCTACATGGTCTACAACGATGGCTCTGAGGAAGAAATTCCAATTCCAGCCGGGATGAACATCCTGCCGGAAGACGGCGAGAAGATCACTGTTGGTAGAGCAATCACCGACGGTCCTCCGAACCCGCACGACATCGTCAGACTGATGGGAATTGAAGCTTCGCAGAAATTCCTCGTAGACGAAGTACAGTCTGTATACCGTTCGCAAGGTGTAGAAATCGCCGACAAACACATCGAAGTTATCGTCAGACAGATGACTCGCAAAGTGCGCGTAGACGATCCGAAGGACACAATCCTTCTGCCAGGCGAGTTGATGGAGCGTTATTCCATTGAAATGGAAAACGAACGCGCTATGCAGAACGGCTTGGTGCCTGCGACATACACAGATGTGCTGCTTGGTATCACCAAGGCTTCGTTGAACACCGAGTCCTTCATCTCAGCTGCATCATTCCAGGAAACCACAAGAATCCTGACTGAAGCTGCCGTAGAAGGTAAGAAAGATTGGCTCCGTGGCTTGAAGGAAAACGTCATCATCGGACGTTTGATCCCTGCAGGTACCGGCTTCCAAGGACATCAACAGCCAACGGAAGAAGAGGAAGAAGAACAAGATATCTATCCTCCAATCGGCGAAGGCAGCTTCAACGTTCCTTCGTAGTAATTGCGAAGAGGCGTTCGATAAAAACATTGAGGCGGCGCTGTTACAAGCGCCGCCTTTTGCTTGAAGCAAGCTGCCTCTTCTTCCTTCGATTCTTTAGCTTGATTTTTCGTTGAGCGAAGTCCGAGCGTCCTGGCAATATTCCCTTAGGATTCGACAGCCGGATTGTATTCGTCTTCGTCCATGCCGAAGGTCCAGGCAACTGCCTCTCGAGCGGTTCGAATGTTTGGTGGCACGCGAAGGAAGAAACGTTGGCGCGTGCCATCGGGCTCTGGAGTTGAGTTGTCGACCATAACGACGACGAGCGGTTCATCGGTGAGCAGGTCGCTGGCGGTGAAGACCTTGTGATAGAGCACGCCGCACTCGTCTTCGCTGATTTTCTTTGCGCCCGAGTCAATGATAAAGCGTTCCAGTCCGTAACGTTCGACGAGGATTGAACGAGTTTCAACGTTCTTCTCTCTTTCGATCTGTTCGACAGTGATCGTTTCGGGCGATTCGATCGTGTCTCTTGTAACCCTGCGTCCATGCCAGAAATGGGCGGTGAAGTCGTCGGAAAATTTTAAGGCGGGACCGCTCTCGTCGTGAAAGCGGTGTTCTGGATCGAGGCGTGAGTGAACTGGGTATTCGCAAACGAAGGCGATGCCTTCGTAGAACAGAAGGGCGTAGGCACGCTCCAGTAGCCGACTCCAGATGTTCAGTGATTCAAGATTCGGTGCGCTATAGGTATCATGGGCGATATCACGCAGAAAAAAGTGCAGAGGGAAATTTTGCATCAGTTGCGAACGTTTAAACAACTCGAGTTGCAGATCGCTCGATATCAATCGGATCGCAGGATCTCGATAAGAACCCATTCTTGGACCAGTCCATTGAACGGCACCAAGTGGTCTTCCGGCTTGGGTGATTTCGTCATTGCCTTGTGACTGGTTTATCAAAGAAAGAATTTCGCCGCGATTGCCGTTGCGATTGAAATCTGCCTGACTTTGCATTGCCCTCGGAGAACCGGCTGATTGACCGCTTGTTGAAGACTTGTCGTGTGTTTGTAGATCAGGATTAGATGAACCAGGCGCTGGAGTGCCTGATGCGTGAGCGTCCTGTGTGGTGCTAGACGTGGGAGCCGCGAGTGAAGTACCAAGTGCGGAATCGACTACTGGTGCGTTTGGTGGTGTTTGGCTTGATTCAGTCTTAGAGCCAGAATTCAAACGTTCGGAAGTGAGAATTGTTTTGAACGTATTGACTGTTTTTGCCAAAATTTGTGGGAGCAATTGTAAATCGAGTTGACTTTCCATGCGCGCGTACATGTTGGTGATTAAATCAAGTCGTTGTTTCGCCCTCTCCATCGCGGTATCAGAGACAGTAGTGCCGACGTCTTTTTCTAGAGAGGCGAGGAGTGATTTTACAGTCGCGTGAAAGTTCGAATTGATTTGCAAACCGATTGGTGTTAAACGTGGCGCATCATGAGTGTTGACGGTGCCACCAACTGTTTCGTATATTCGATGAATCAGTCGAACAAGTTCCTTTTGTGAATTTTGCTGATTCAGTTTGTCACTTTGAGTGACCAGATTTTCTAAAAATGCAGGTTGCAGTTGCTTGTCGAGATTCTCCCAAAGTCTTCCCCACGGCGGCATTTGCAGACTCTTTCGCAGCGAGGCAATTGCATCAGCGCCATCGGTTTGGTCTAACATCAACGAGATAATGATTGGGTAGATCGTCAGTTGGAAGATACTATCGCAGACGATCACTGCAGGTGGATTTAATCCAGCCCGCGTGTAGAGCTCCTTCACGTCCATCGCTATTGCATGGCGTTGAACCTGATTGGATTGCTTCTGGTGGCGAGTCCAACCTTGATTGAATTGCTCCAGAAGTTCTTTGTGCTCCTCGCTGAGATGATTGAGTGTATCGTCGACCAGGTGAGTCATCTTGGTTCCGGTTGATATTACTTCTGGTACCAGTGCGGCTGAGTGGCTGTTACTATCCTATATTGACATTTTGCATCAGAACATGTCCAATCGCACGGAGAGTGTTGCAAAAATTACAGATTTTGGGATCCGGTTTGGTCGGGGACGAATTCTGGTGAGGCAATGCTGGATGTTTTTGTCGGGATCGGCGTTGCGCTTTACTCTTAATGGCTTGGTACCAGATTCCAGTTTGCAGGAATTAACCTGAGAAGGTACCCCCATTCCGCAGCAGACACGTATATTATGAAGTTAGTGAGTAATGCTTCCACTAGAAGCCGGAGGAAAGCGAATGGGTATTCAATACCGCCAGGGCGATGTTCTACTGGTCAAGGTAGAGATGGAGTCCGCTCCTGAGGGGTCCGTTCGGCAAGATGCCGATGGCAGAATCGTGCTTGCCTATGGTGAAGTCACCGGTCACGCGCACGCTATCGATGCCAATTTTGCCGCGCTATACCAATGGAGAGGCGACCGCTTGATTGAAGCTAAACCTGGTGCTTGCCTGGTTCATGAAGAGCATAGCACCATAAATCTCGAACCCGGTTTTTACAAAGTCGTTCAACAACGAGAGTACGAGCCTGGTTCTTACAGAACTGTCGTCGATTAGAGCGGTTTAGCAGAAAACAGTTCTAGCCTCACGTTTCGATTCGTCGCGGATTGGTCGCGGCACTTTTAATTTTGGAAAATCGCTATGCCAGTTTTTTCAGAGCCATTTGCTAGGGCTTCATGTTGAGCTCGTTGTCTTTTCCGGTTCCGTTGCCGATGAGGCGGAACAAGAAGACGAGCATTCCCAGGAAAGCAGCGCCGGTCGCGAGAAGCGCGAACATGAAGATTGGGCTCTCGAGACGGTTCGAGGACGAGTGGTTGGCATTGGTGTTTAGAAGCGGGTCAATGCCGTTCGAAGTGGTTGAAACTCCTTCCATTTGACCCAATCCCGGGTTCGAATCTCCAGGCACGCTGTAACATCCTGACGCCTCAGAACTCGAGGCCGCTGACGAAAGGCTGTTTAGTTTGCTTACAACGCCGCTGAAGGGATTGAAACCTGCGTCAGCGCTCTTGTAGTCAAGTTTTTGGCGGCGCTGCTCGAAAGTCTGTTCGAACCTAGAAGCATCAGATTCTTGCACGCCCATTATGTTGCCGTTCGATTGTTGTGGTCCAAGCGTCCCGTTGGTGGCACCTTGCAGAATACTAGTTGGGGCGCCAGAATTTGCAAAGTTGCTGTTGGCGCTGGAGTATATCTTGTCGCCGATGTTGGCGGAACTGCCGCTGAAAGCATCACCATAACTAATTCCGGCAGCTTGCCTGCTTCCGCCTCCACCAGCTTTGCTGCTTCCGGCATCTCTGTAAAATGTGGATTCTGCATCGGAGGCTTGATTTAAGCTAGAAGTGAAACCAGCGCTATCCCTTTGTGCGCTGGAACTCGTGTCTGTACGCGCCTGAAACTCCTCCGTATCGACAGTCGCTTGAGGATTGAAATTTTGTTTGAATGAATTGATAGAGATCGATTCAGCGCCTTTCTTCGCTGCGGCAAATCCGTTAGATCTCGGTTCGCTAATCGGTGTGTCTGGCGAGCCCGTCGGACTCTTGGGCTGATTAACAGGAGCGCCCGGAGCAATCATCTGCCCCTCTCTCATAGCGGTGCGTTCATTGCTAATCTCGAGCTTTCTCTGTGGCAAGTGTTGCGATTTTTCTTTGCGCGCCGAGGTTTTGTATTCAGGGGGCATCGCTGAATCTGGTGCTGGTTCAGCAATTGAAGTTTCAAAAGGCGGCGGCGCTGCTTCAGTTTCATCGCTTCCGCTGATATTGAAGTTATTTTTTCCCGCTAATTCGTCGACAACGATTGGAGCATCATCGGTAACCACGGCACTTGAGACAGGTGTGACGAGATGATATCGGGAGGCGAGGTCGTAAGCGCCGAAACTGTCGCCTGCGTGATAGCGTGCCATCGCTAGTCGATAGGCTTGAACCTGACTCACTTCGAGGTTTGTGGCAGCATCAGTTCCACTGCTAGGCGCACTAAATGTGGTGGCTGCTCTTCGAACTTTATTGTTTGCGTAATTCTGGATAAACGTTGCAATATCCTGGCTGAGCGCTCCCGTCCTCACGAGTCGTTCCAGTTTCGGATAAGCGTATGATTCGGTCAGGATTGCATTGGGACCGGAGCAGACCTGTAGATCGAACAGCCTTGGCCGAGTTGATTCATTGCTCCGTAACGAGTTTAGCATGCCGTTGACCGGAATACTCGAAACTGGCTGCGCTGCATGGATCCAGAGGACGTCGGAATTATCCGGGATTATTGAGCGCGCAGATGTGGTGACTGTGAACATCTCCTCCAGCAAAAGAGCGTCCGATTGACCGCCCTCACATTTTGATTCCGCAAAAGCTTTTAGCGCCGCTTGATACTTTGGGTTATCCGAATGCGTATCAATGCAAAAGGTTCGATCCCAGTCCTTAACTTCGATCAGTGTGATTGGAAGTGTTTTCGGTGCGTCTTGTAGACCCTTTGCTATTTCTTGAATATATGGACTCATAGTGATTGACTTGTCAACGACGATAGAGAGGTTCGGTGACTTGCCGGTGGTCGGTTGCAGCTTTGCTGGAATGTTTGCCAGTGCTGAATCTGGCAGCATTGAATAAAAAGCTTGGCGAAGTTCAATCTTGGACTCTGGTGGTCGCACCATTAGCGGTGCCGCATCCAGACCGTTAGTCCTGTTGACTCTTGCGACAGCCTCGAAACGGGACATTAAAGAGTTTTGCAAATTCGCTTTTAACTCATGATCGCGTCCGTTTGTTTTAGAATCAGTGCCGTTGAGTGAAATTTTTGTTGCGCTATGGAGGTCGATCTTGTGGGGGATTGTAATAGCAAAATTTCGCTCTTCGAAAGTCGGCAAGACCAGCGATTCTTCGGTTTTGCTGGATAGAACTAGAGGCGAAACGATATGTAACCTAATTCTGGTTTTGGTTCCCTTAACTACTGGATAACATTGAACCAAAACAGAGTCTTTTCCAGACATACTGACTAGCAGAGGATCGCGTTTCTGGCTGGTGATCGAGTTTACGTAAGTCGATCTGGCTAGATCACGCTCTTGAATTACAGTTTCACGTTGCCAATCATCGAGCCATAGTGTCGCCTTCGTAACCACCGCATTTGGTGGCAATAGAATTTTGGCGCGTGCTTCTCGTGGAATGGTCGAGACGTTTTCGAAAGTAAAGTTCCAGTCAAGACTGGCTATACCACCGGCTGGGTTTAGTGTGCCAGCGATGCTGGAGTCGGAAACTGATAATCCTCTGGCAACTCCACTAACAAGTTCGCCGGCAATGTCCGGATCGAGGTCAAATTCGTCTTTGACGCTGTCGTTTAAATTCGCGGGATCATCGATCAAACCTGCATGTTTAATCGTTCCCCTGAACGAATTAGGGATGGGCACAGAGTTGAAAGACACACCCGTAACTCGATAAAAAATGTTTCTTGCGCTGTCGACACCGACCGGATCATTGTGTTCCGCCATTGTGCCAAGAATGTCTGTCGCCTCCCCGGAGCGCTCATAGCATGCCCGCAGAAGAACATCCTGGTTGCCCCACTGGCGCAACCATTTGATGGCATCTTGATCGCCATGAGCGGCTTTGCTCAAATGCACTCGTGTGAGCGTCGAAGGCAATTCAACCGATAAAACCATGACGAGAATGATCAGGTGACCAAGATGTTTTAGTTGATGCGAATCGAAAAAAGTTTTTTGGCGCTCGGCAAGTTGGCAAATCGTTGTTCCGCACATAAGCGTGACCGGAATCGAAGTCAGTGGAGCCAGTCCTAACAATCCAATCCCGCCTGCCGGAATCATTTGCAAAAACTGTTCGGTCAGTGGCAGCAGCATTACCGAGTAAAGAATTGAAATTCCCAGTGCCATTCCAGTCGCCAGTGATATAACCGAATATAGTGGCGCGATGTTACGGCGCACGGCGAGCCAGTTTAAAAAGTTCGATATTGGAATAAGAGAGAAGAGAAATAAGTGTGCGGTGGTCGGAAACGGATCGAACGCATTTTTTGCTAAAAAATGGGTCGATGTTTCGAACACCATTGCCATGACTGGTAAGAAGACGCCAAAAAAGAGAGTAAAGAAACCGGGCTTATATAGCGATTTTCCATCACCTTTGTTGCGTGTGTCCGACAGCCCTATTGGTGATGATTCAGGTTCGGCGTTGAAACCGATGCGTTTAGTTGTTTCTCTAAAATTGTGCTGTTTTCGCCCTGATAATTCCTCAGATGGAGCACTAGAGTGTCGTTTTGAAAAGCCGCGCTCTCGAGTAATATTAGCTCTTCCAGCTTTGTGTTTCTTTTCGGAGATCTTGCGCTTAAAACCGCCATATCTGTCAATCTTCTCTAACAGACCCGGCTCAATGCCTGATTCGGTGTTTCTGTCCGAATTTGACCCAGCTAGATCGCCGACCGGTGTAGTCAGCAGCTTCCATAGCTTGCCGAACTGTTCTGCTTCGGTGTCGTTTGAGCTGGTATCAGCCATGATTCGCCTCCACTTGGCTCCTATCGTTATTCCCATAGTAACGAGAACCACTTGTTCGGATAATGGAGTTTTCCCTGAGTTTGGATTGAATTTGATGCCAAAACGGGAATGTCACATATGCCACGGAAAAGGTCCATAAATGGAAGTAATTGGCGGTCTAATTTTTCTCACCATGTTGACGCTCCTCTCCGGCGTGCGCATCGTGAAGGAATACGACCGACTCGTCATCATGCGATTCGGGCGGCTCGCCGACACTCGTGGACCTGGCCTGCAGCTGGTAATTCCGTTTTGCGAACGGGCGCAAAAAGTTGATGTCAGGGTCATAACGATGCCTGTTCCCGATCAGGATGGAATTACCCGCGACAACGTTCCAGTCAAAGTTAGCGCAGTTTGTTTCTTCCAAGTTGTTGACCCGGCCAAGGCTGTAACCAATATTGAAGACCCGATCGAAGCAACCGGTCAACTCGCGCAAGCCGCGCTTCGCATGGTGATAGGACAGCACGAACTCGACAGTATCTTAAGCGAGCGCGATTTAGTGAATACTCGTTTGAGGACTTTGGTGAGCGACCAGACTGAAACCTGGGGTATCAGCATTTTGTCGATGGAGATTAAAGACATCTCCGTGCCAGTCACCATGCGCAGAGCATTGGCGCGCGAAGCTGAGGCTGAGCGGTTGCGCCGCGCAAGAGTTACAAAAGCGGATGGCGAAGCACAGTCTGCTGCCAGTCTGGTCGAAGCGGCCGATACGATCTTCGCCCAACCTGGAGCTTTCGAACTTCGGCGTCAACAAGCAGTCGTTGCGCTCTCTGCCAGGAAGGACACGAAGATACTGATTCCAACGCCGTTTTCATTAACAGGATCGGAAGTGGTTCTGGATGAGGAAACGAGTGATGCGATTGAATCTGAGTAATGACATCGCCGAGTGTGATTTCGTCTACTGAGCAAAAAGTAAGATGATGGTATCGAATACGGTGAACGATCTGCGCTTCAGCGAACGCCGGAGAAGCGAAAGTTGGAGCGCACACCGTCAGACCTGTTGGTGATTTTGAGTCTTTCGCACTGAGACTAATTAGTTCTGAGCGTAAGAGTTTCGTTTTTATTGATGTCGGCAGTTTCAATAAACGATTGCGATTTCAATCTCATTCGTTTCCATAAACAGTCAGCGTTTCAATTGCCATTCAGCGGCATGAAATCTGAGAAATGTGGTTGTTTTAAACAGAGTGATGGTGATCGCATATGCAATCGACTCATGCTTGTCTCAAAAAATAATTATCAAATCGACGCGCGACGTGCACGCGGCAATGGCACATCCAACCGTCTGTGGTCCGGATGCAGAATCTCGTGAGCATTAAAACGTTTGCGAATTCGATGAGCCAGGAAATATGTCGAAGACTTGCGACCCGGGTTGCAGCGCTGGTCTAGGAGGAGATGCGTGAGTATCGAAAGAGTTATGCCTACGCGATAAGGTTGTTTCTTTCCACCCTTAAAAAGAAAGAAGAACAGGGCAAGCAGCTCGTATGAATGTAAAGGAAGGTACAGCTTGCCGCTGTATTCCTCGTGGCAAGCCTCGGAGAACTTCTCCCAATTGGGGCGCCAGCCGTGCGCCTTTACGTAATCGACAAGATGATCGAGGTCGATTAGCCAACCTGCGAAAAAGGTCGCAAGTGCGGCTGGTTTTGATTTGTAGCGAATATAGCTCGCTCCGGCGACTCCGGCCGAAGTAATAATGTGACCCATAGTTCGCATATTTTCTGGCTTCCTCTCATGCTATTTGCAGAGAACCCATCTAAAATTACTTAGTAATCTGCCTAGTTTGTTATTAGCAGGGTTTCATATATCCATGCTAATCGATCTTTCCCTTTTTGGCACGGTTTTCACGGACTATTGCCTCAATTGCGGGGATTGTTAAGTCAGAAACTCGGTGCCTGGTGCCGGAATCATAAGACCTGTCTACGTTTCGGGAGTTGTTAGCTGATGATGCAAATGCGACGTGTTGCCCTTCCCTTGATTGCATGCTCTTTTCTGTTTGGTTCGTTTATTTGCACCCCGGAAAAAGCTTCTGCGCAAAGCACGGATCCTCGCGCAATCAGTATGTATAACCTTGGTTTGAACGCCTACAAGCAAGGTAGTCCGGAATCGGCGATTATTTTCTTCAAGCGAGCGACTGATATAGACGCCAACCTGGCGGATGCGCAGTACAACCTTGGCGTTCTTTATCAAAGTCAGCGTCGCGGAAAGGAAGCCGTCACGAGATTTCAGGAAGTGCTCAGGGTTAAACCCGGCGATTCTGATGCGCAATATCAGCTCGGTATCGTCAATATGACGCTCGGTCAGTATGATGAAGCGAAGAAGTACCTCAATTTGATTCCGCCGGCAAACGTTCACTTCCAGGATGCCCAGAAGCGCGCCGCCGAATGTGATCAAAAAATCGCCAGTGGTGTGACCACACCGACAATTATTCCGCCTCAAGCTAACCCAGCTGCCAATGCGGTTCGGACAGAGGAGCCTCAGGCTACTCCAGCGCCTCAAAATACACAGTCTTATGCCGCCCCTCAGTACACTCCACAGACGCAGCCGCCACAACAGACGCAGCCTGTGCAGACGCCTGCGGCGAGAACTCTGCCGCCGGTTCAACAAGTTGGTTCGAAACCAACTGCGGTGCTCGGAAATACTGCCATACGCGTGATTGCGACTGGCTTTCATGCGCCTTCCGGTTTGACTTTCGATAAACAAGGCAATCTATACGTCGCTAACTTCAATAGCAATTCGGTCGACAGAATCAGTCGCGATGGCACACGCACAGTGTTCGCCAGTGGTGGCAATTTGAAAGGGCCAATTGGATTAGTCGCAGATGATGCGAACAATCTCTACGTTGCCAATTATTCCAGCGGCACCGTTGCAAGAATCACCCCAGCGGGAATCTCGACGATCATCGCTACTGACTTCAAAAGTCCATACTATTTGACTCTCGGACCAGGCGGAACGATTTTCGTCAGCCAGCAAGAAGATAACTCGATCATCAGAATTACGCTTCCACAAAGCACGATCACAGCCAAACCTCCGGGTAGCGTAACGCCTTAAGCTTTAGGCAATCGCATCCAGAATTTCGAACCTTTACCTTCTTCGCTTTCGACGGCGATTTCACCACCGTGTTGTTCAACGATGGAACGACAGATTGCTAAACCCAGTCCGGCTCCACCTTTTCGAGAAGCGTCATCGACCGAGACTTGCTGAAACCGTTCGAAGATCTTTTTGCGAAACTTTCTGGGAATGCCGCGTCCTTGATCTGTAACTGAGATTTGAACGCTGTCTTCGTCATCGTTGGCTTCAACTGATACGGTGGATCCTTCTGGTGAAAATTTGAGAGCATTGGCAATCAAGTTGATCAAAACTTGCACCAATCGGTCTGGATCTGCGTTGAATTCTATATCTACGGATTGAAACGTTACATCGATGCCGCATTTTTCGGCCGACGGCGTGACGCTTTCTCTGGTGGCATTGAAAATTTCACTGAGGTTGACCGATCTCTTCCTGGAGGACAAGGTCCCTGATTCAAGCTTTTCGATGTCCAACAAATCTTTGATCAGTTTAGTCAGTCGTGTGACATTACCGTCGACGGCTTTGAGCTTCTGTGCGCCGGTTTCGTTCAACGTACCATAAGAACCGCATTCTAAAAGTTCTAAATAAACCTGCACCGCCATTAGTGGCGTTTTCAATTCGTGGGAAACCATCGCCACAAATTGTTGTTTCATCCGCTCGATTTCGGCTCGTTCCGATACGTCGACAATCAGGATGAGGAGCCGCTGACCGTCGTTTGTGTCGAGTGTTTTTACGGAGACCTCAGCAGTGATGGTGTCGCCGTCTACGCCTGTTGCCGAGCTCACCGCCTTGTGTTCGTCCGTTGACTCGCTTTCATTGCTTACGGCACCAAGCACTCGTTCCTGGTAGTTGAACTCAGCCTCGATACTCTCCTCATCAATGAAGTAGTTTTCGAGCCCATAGTCAGGGTCATCGGTCTCCTCATCGTCGAGCGGAGCCTCGTCATCCCGGTCGTCGAATTCGCTGCTCCCGTTCGATCTTGTTTCGTCATCGAGTTTGTTCTCTCGATTCGCCTCCGTCTCGAATCGTAATCTGTCCTTACGTTCACGTCTAGCCTGACGTTCTTTAACGAAGTCTCTGTACGCTTGTGAGCGATGCGGCATGATAAGCGGCGTCTCGAGTGCTTTGTCCATGCATTTATCGAGATAAACGAACAGATCGTTTTCGCCTGGAACTTGCATGAAATTGCTCAGCGGTTTGTCGAGCATCTCAGTTCTCGATGCCGCTAACATCTGCTCTGCAACTGGATTTGTTAGTTTTACTATGCCTCTCAGATTGGTCATCACCAGGCCGATCGGCAACGTCTCGATGATATGCCGGAGCCTCGTCTCTGCCTGTGCGAGCGTTTCTTGCTTATTGCTTCGCTCGGTAATATCTTGAGCTACCAGAAACAGTAGTTTCTCTTCATTCGACCATTGACCATTGAACTGAACGGTGATGATCGGTCCGTCTTTTTTTCGCACCTTGGATTCAAACTCAACCGCCTCATCGGTCTGTTTGAGCGCCAATAAGACCTGTTTGACCCCTTCGACCTGGTCCGCTACCAGGATATCCAGAAGGCGCATGCCTACGAGTTCATTAGCCTCGTATCCGAGTACGCGAGATGCTGAAGTGCTAACCTCGTTGAAGCGATCGTTTTCATTCAACGTGCAGATGACCTCGAGGGCATGCTGAAAGATTGCCGTCTGTTTTTTCATCGCCGTAGTCAGCGCAGTTGCCACCTCGTTGAATGATCGGTCCAGTTGTGCGAGTTCATCGTTACCCGGAATTGGTGGTTCCAGCGCTTCACCGAGCGACAATTTTTGCGTGTTGCGGGTCAAGTGTCGGAGCCTGCGGGTCACGCTTCGGTTGAACATCGAGACCATCATGAACACGATAAAGACATTGATAGCCACGCCTGAAACCAAAACGTTTTTGATCTGGCGTCGTTGTTTTGCTTGCTGACCGACCGTTGATGCTTCAATGTTTTCTTGATCCCGGCGAATGTCTTCGAATCTATCGGCCATGTCCGTCAAGAGCGGCTTGATTCGGGAGATTTCGTCCTTGGCCGCATCCCATTCGCCAGATCGTACCTTGCTCTGTGCTTTGAAGAATTCCTGCAGACCATCATCAACGGATTTCCTTACTTTGAGAACAGCACGCCTGGCCTCGGGATTGTTCGAGCAACTTTTTTCCAGGTCCGACATTTCGAGATAGAGCTTGCGAATCAGCGCCGTGGTTTGATTGTCGCCTACGAAGTCTAGAGAACGTATGCGCAATGAAAGTGACACCACCGTTCGCATCAAACGATTGATGTTGAATCCGATCGCTCGCGACTCTTTCATTCTTTTGGCGTCTGTCTCAGCGTCTTGCAAGAGAACGAATAGCCAACCGAATAAAAATAATTCGAAACCCAACAAGATTGAAATCAAGAGATTGGCTTTGTGACCAAGTTTCATACTCGATTAAAGCCTCTTGTCCTAAATCACATTTGTGACTTCCTAGCGAACAGCTCCGAGTTGTTTCCGAGTTCTAAAGGCTAGTTTTTCTTTCTCTGCCAGTTTTAGCTGCGACGCTAACCACTGATGGCGCTGGCGGTGGCAGCTCAAAATTATGACTTGATTGTGAGGAGCGATTGACGCAATGAGAAACTTCATCATGCTGACGAAACGCACATCGTCGGCTTCGCTGAACGGTTCATCGAGCACTATCGGCAGCGGCTGGCGCTTGGATAGGAAGCTCGTGAGAATGATGCGAGCAAGCCAGTGCACTTGCTCTCTAGTGCCCGTAGATAGACGCGTGACAATGTCCTGTGAGGAGAATTCTCGGTCGTGCCCTTTTAGCTTCAGGTTCAGGCGGAGCGAACGATCGAATGTTAGTCTCTCGACATCGAGATCGAGTTGGCCAATCAATCTTTCGGCCTCTAGATTGAGTTGTTCAGACCAGTCTTCATAGGTTTCCGTCGACAGTTTTTTAATCACGTCACGAGCCAGGCTGAGCGCGTGTTTCGAGCGTCGGGCGCAGTTGAGCTCGTGCTCCACGTTCGCGAGTTCTTCCATCGTTTCCAGGAAGTGTTCGTCACGATAATTGAGTGATGTTCTGATTTTGACTATAAGTTCTTCTTTACGTGCCGCCAGTTCTGCTTTTGAAGAATCATCGCTGACTGGCGCCGATTCGCCCCAGGGCAAAACAGCTTTGACTGTTGTCGGTGAGGGCTCCGGTCTGTTTGCGAGCGCCGGATCTTGATTGGTCAGGTCACGCAATTTTTGTTTTAACAAATCGCGTTCGAACTCCATGTTCGAGATTGCTTCGCGCGGTTCCGGATGATCTGACAGATCGAATTCTACGCGAGCGATTTCGTTGAGTAGCCCCTGTCTATCGACGTTGACCTTGAGCAGCTCTTCGACTTGCGCCTCGATGTTTTCGGGATCGACAATCACTCCTGAACGAGCCAGCAGAGTTTCGATTTCCTTTCCGCTTTGTTCAATTTCGTCGAGGAAGAAATCGAGTTGCTTACGCAGCGTGCGAATGTTTTGAAACTGCGCTTCCAGTGCGTCTTTCTCTCTATGGTACTGAGTGACATCCTGAGAAAGATCCATGGCGCGTTGTGAATCTATAAGTGTGCTGTCGCGACCGGCTTTGTCGAAAAAGTAAGCCAGATCTCGCTGCAATTTGCTCATGCGAGCTTCCTGATTGCCTAAGCTGGAGTCTCGCGTTTCCTGCTCGGACAGCACTTCATCGTGGGTTGAGGCTTCATTGATAAATTTGATCAGATCATCTTTGTTGGAAGAGCCTGTTTTAACCGCGATATTGGTTAGCTTCGCCTCGAGGTTCTGAATTTTCACCTTTACGGCAGCGAGAGCTTTGCGGTGTTTCTGCTCTTCTTCAGCGGCAGCAGCGGCATCGTTTTTCAAATAATATTTGAAGTTGATCACCATGCCGACGAAAACCAATGCGGCAATTAGAGATATGAGAAACAGACCGACAGCGCCGAAGATCAGCAGCTGGGGCGTGTCTTTGACGTCATGAGTGACAATCAGAAAGATTATACAAAAGATCGATGTGACGAACAGTCCGAGCATTTTGCCCATGTTGCCGTTGCGATTGCTCTTGCGGCGCTCTTCGATATCGTCAATGCTGAACTTGGTTTCCTGGATCTTTTTCTGTTCTTCTTGAACCTGGTCATAGAACATGATCAAGAGTGAGGAATAATTTTTGGCTTCTTCAATTTCTTCGCGAGACAATCCTTTAAGTACATCGAGCGCGACGCCGTGTTGTTTGCTGGACATCATCAGCTTCTGGAGATGACGGCCGGTCTGCTCCTGGTGCTCCTTTTGCAGTTCGTTCAATTCCTGCTGCAGTTTATAAAGGTTGATAGCCAGTGCCGAGATGCTGTTCGCTTCATCAGCGGTGAGAGAATGCAAAGACTTATAGCGTTCGGAGATTTCGTGCTCCAAGCGCTCGTACTCTTCTTCTTGTGGTTGAATTTCTTCGGCTAGTTTGTCGGCATCGGCTTGACGCGAACTCTTTCTTGTCCAGAGGTCTCTGAGATTTACGGTAACCGGGCTAGTGACAGAGGAGTTGGAATCCAGATTGCGCAGTTCGCTTTCCAGTTGCAGTTTTTGCTCGTAGCGCTGTCCGAGTTGTTCGAGCTGCCGATCTAACTCCTTCAATTCCAATCTGTAGGCGTCATATTCAGCAGCTAAATTTGGGTCGCTGACTGCTGTTGACTTGTCAGTTTGCTGGTTTAATTCTTCGAGTTCGGTTATTAATTCTGTGGTTTTCCGGTGTTCTACTTCCATTTGCGAAAGTTTGTTCAGCATCTCGGCGCGAGTCGCTTCCAGCTCATTGATTGCGTCTTCAACCGACATGCGTCGGTTGGGAGAGGACGCATAGGAATAGTTAAACAAAGCTTCTTGTAGGGCTTCGACTGCACCGCCAGCGGTGCTGGCTGGAGTGGCGGTGTCTGCCATGGCCTGAAACATCGGACCGATGTCACTGGAACCGCCCACGTGGTGAGCATCGAGGTGGCGCTGCCCGAGTAGGCAAGTGTTTCTAAAAAGGTCGCGAGTCATCCCCGTGATCATGAAACCAACTTGATCGCCTGCGTCCGAGCTGCCTGCTTTTGTGAATTCGGAGGTGATATCGGTGTTGGTGCTGCGGTCTATTACCTGAACTTCTTTTTCACCGAAGTTTCGAATCACCTTGAGGGCGCGATCGTTGATGGTCAGATCGAGTTCGGCTTTGTAAGGTGCTTTGCGATCCCATGGTTTGAGCGTTTCCCGTTCTGCCAGAGCGGCTTTTGTTCCATGCTCAGGAAAATCAAAGAGCGTTGCCCAGATTCCTTCTGCCAGGGTCGACTTGCCATACTCGTTTGGTTCAACGATCAGATTAACATCGTCCGAACTGAACTCAATCTGTTCGTTCGTAATGCCACCAAATCCGTAAAAAGTAATTTTCTCAATCCACATGGCGATGCGATACCTTCTGACGTTTCAATGCATCAAGTCCGTAGTAGAGAGCGTCTTCAATCGTCTTTGCCGAGAGGAAAAATCCAGGCACATTGTTCAAGGTGTCGGCACGCGGATCGGCTGCTCGTTTTTCTTCAGCCTTACTCTGGCGTTCCAGCATGCTCTCCAGAAATTTATGTTCGGTCGTTCTTGGATCGTATTCTTCGGCGAGATAATCGGGGCGCGTGCGATCGACGAGCAACAGGTGGTAGAAGTCCCGCTGTAATTCTTGTGCGGCCTCGAACGGATCGAACTCAGCTGCATGAGTGCCTTCCAGGCTGATGCAAACGATGTCGACATCCGGTCTGATTTCCAGCTCTTGAACAGCGTAAGCGATTTCCTCTTTGAGGCTCTGGGCATCGAGCCCAGATACATCGACTGGCAGGTAAGTCAGACGATTGCTGGCCACTTCAATCGGCTCCAGAGTGATGTTAGTACTGCCACTCGCGTCTTTGACGATCGTCCCTAAAATTGCCACCCGTGGTCCGAGTTCGTCAAAATTTCTTCCACATAAACAACCTGAGTAAGCGCCGATTATTCGATCGTTTTCGTCGCAGAGCTCGGTATATTCGTGAAAATGTCCCAGTGCCGTGTAGTTGAAACGCTGCACGGCGAGCTCTTCTACAGAGAAGGGGGCGGTGTGTCGATCGTGCATGCCATCCATGCCCGGATAGCTATCCAGGGAACCGTGAAAAACAAGAATGTTGAAAGCCGCCGTCTCATCACGAGGCACGTAGGTGCCGAGCAATCGCTCGTTGACGCGGTTTGGACTGAGATGAGCGTGACCGGTGATCGCGACGTCGCTGCGCAGCGGATGTTTGATCGTGGTCAACTCTGGTTGATTGAAAATGTAGGCGTTTTTCGGCCAGGAGCGCATGCCCCGGGCCGCAAGAAATGCGGGATTGTAATAAGAATCCGTCGTGTATGGGTCGCCTTCGCCAGGCGTTATAAAAACTGGAATTTCACCCAGTTCAGCGATCGCTTCCAGGACCGTTCCTGCTGTATCGCCACGGATTGTGCGGTGGTCCCAGAGTCCACCGGGAATCAGCACCGCGTCTACTTGTTGGTCGTTGGCGACGCGGCATGCTCCAACCAGTGACTCGACAAGATCGGTATAACGCGCCGCTCTTTGTGCTGGTGAAAACGAAAGCACACCGCGATTCTGAGGTGAATCGAGGTGAACATCAGACAACTGAAGAAATTTGAAAGTATCTTTTGAGGGCATGGTCCCTTTCGAGTACACCTGACACGGGCAGGCGGAAACACTAGAGCTTTTATACCTGACTGGTATATGGATTTAAACGTTTTTACATCTGGTAAGACTCTTCTCGTCTTATTTATCAGTTATGAGTCCGATTTTTGTTAATTTATCGGACACGCTTGTACTTCTCGATAGCGCTGAGGCGGACTTGCCGTTCATTCTGGGATTGTTTGGCCATGTCTTGTCGACTTTAGACTGGCTCGCCGCGTCCTCAACGATTCTGCGCAAAAAAGCTGTTTCTCCTAACTGGAGGGAAAACGTTCTTGGGCATCGAGGTTAAGCTCTCTCGATTACGGCAGCGATACCTTGCCCGACTCCGATGCACATGGTGGCAAGACCATAGCGACCTTCACGACGGTTGAGTTCATGAACAAGGGTCGTGAGGATCCTGGCGCCGGAAGCGCCAAGCGGGTGACCGAGAGCGATTGAACCGCCGTTGACGTTAACTCGTTCCATAGGCATTTGTAGTTCTCTCGCGCATGCTAAAACTTGAACGGCGAATGCTTCGTTAAGCTCGATCAAGTCGAGATCCTTGATTGCGATGCCGGCTCGTTCTAATGCTTTGCGAGTCGCTTCGATCGGTCCGACTCCCATAATTGCCGGATCGATTCCAGCTACCGCCGACGAAACAATCTTCGCCATTGGTTTCAATTTTAGCTCCTTAGCTTTTTCCGCCGACATCAGCAGCACTGCCGAGGCACCATCATTGATACCAGATGAATTCCCGGCTGTGACGCTGCCACCTTCACGGAAGGCTGGTTTCAGCTTCGTCAGATCGGCAATCGTCGTCTCTGGTCTCGGGTGTTCGTCCTGCGAGATTACTTCCGGCTCTTTCGAACCTTTTTTCGGAGGAAGAGAAACGCTGACGATTTCGTCTTTGAACAAGCCTTTGTCGAGAGCTTCTTTGTATTTGTGTTGACTGCTCAGCGCAAATTGATCTTGGTCTTCACGAGAAATTTTGTATTTCTCCGCTACGTTTTCGGCAGTCTCGCCCATTGAAAATGGATGGTGCATGTCGCTCAATTTTTTGTTGATGAAACGCCATCCTAGTGTTGTGTCGATCAGTTTCATGTCGCCGCGAGGGAAGGCTGCTTCTGGTTTGCCCATGACGAATGGTGAGCGAGTCATGGATTCGACGCCACCTGCGATGTAGATGTCGCCTTCACCAACTTTGATTGCCCGAGCGGCATCGCTGACCGCCATCAGTCCCGAGCCGCAAAGTCGATTTACAGTTCCGCCGGGAACGGTCACCGGCAGTCCGGCGAGAAGAGCGGCCATACGGGCTACATTTCGATTATCTTCACCGGCTTGATTGGCGCATCCCATCAACACATCTTCTATCGCTGCCGGGTCTAGTTTATTTCTTTCAACGATTGCCTTGATGACGATAGCGGCCAAGTCGTCAGGGCGGACGTCTTTCAGACTGCCGCCGTAGCGTCCGATTGGGGTACGGCAAGCGTCGACGATCACTACTTCTTTCATGCTTCCAGGAACTCCATGTTCTTAGTTTATTGCGATTCCGGTGTGGCCAACCAACTGACTTGATCGTTTGCGAGCGTCGTCAGAACGTCTTCAGGAGATTGTTGATTCATCGCCACCGCTCTGCGGACCTCAGGGCGTGAATCAGTGGAGAGTTTGCGCAAGATATCGGCACTAGCGCTTGGGTTTGCGGCTGCTCCCATGCGGACTCTGTCTTCGGAATCCGCTGACAGTGTCGCTAGAGTATCTTTCGGAACTGATGGATTGGCTGCTACAGAGCCGCGCACCACCGAGCTATTGTCTTTTGCCAATTTCTCCAAACTGGTTGGTGGCATCGCTGGATGCGAACCTGAAACCGCTCTTACTGCGGAGTCCGAATCGTTTGCCAATCGTTCCAGGACGCTTTTCGGTGTGCCCGATGATGATGCCATGTTAATTTTCAAAACCGTATCAGCATTGTCGACGAGCTTCTGAAGCACCGCGTCCGGAAGTCCGCGGCGGAAAAGCAGCTGCTGCTTCACTCCAAGATCCTTGCTGTCAGCCAGTTTGAGCAGGAGTGCAGGAGTCGTGTTCGGGTTACCTGCCAGCGCTTTCAAGACTGTTGAACAGGAGTCGTTCCCTAGCGATTCCATAATGTCTGTTGCTGCCACTACATTCGTCGCAAGTGCTTGTCTGACGATTTCATTTTGATCGGTCGATAGTGTTTTATAAAACTCATTGGGAATTGTGCGGTCGATTTGAGATGAGAACAGCTGGGCTGCCAGCGCGGCTCTCACTACATAGTCTTTGTCTTTTAACAACAAGCGCGCGGGTTCAATTGTCAGACCCCGGTTGTTGGCGAGTACATAACGCACCATCGCGGAATCGTTTTTGGCGAGGTTGCTCAGGTCTTCATTCGACAAATCATTTCTTGAAGCCAAAACCTGGGCGACTGCTACGGCTGGTTTGTCAAAGAAGGTTTTGATAGTGGCTTTGCTTGCTTGCGGATTAGCACATATAGCCGTTTTCACCCGGATCGATTCGTCCTTCGAAAGCATCTGTAAAACAGCATCGGAAGTGGTTGGATTGGCTGCTACGGACCAGCGAACCTTCTCTTCAGCGTCTTTTGCCATTGACTCGACGGTGCTCAAAGGAGTCGATGGATTTAAAACAACTTCCATTCGCACTTCCCAGTCCTTGTCCGAAGCCAGGGCGTTGAGCGTCTCTTTGGGCGTTGCCGGATTGCCGGCGACGCCAATTCTGACCACCATATGTAGATCGGATGACAATTTCGTTAGAACCGCAGGTGGTGCAGCTGTATTGCCGGCGACCATCGAACGGACGCCAAGGTCTCCGTCTTCGGCAAGAGCATTATAAGATTCGACGCTCAGTTGTGGTTGTCGGGCAAGAAAAGTGCGGACTAGTCGATCGCCGACTTTCACCAGACGGTCTACTACATCCTGAGTTGTAGACTTGTTTCGAGCCAATGAAAGTAAAAGAAATTCGGTCTGAGTGTGGCCATGCGCCAGTTTTGATAGCACTGCCGGTGGTGTTGCCGGATTGCCCGCGATGGTTTCGCAAACCTTTGGTAAACCCGATGATGCCAGGTTGTAGAGAACGTGAGCATCGAGTGGTGTCGGGTTTCTCAAAAGCGCTTCGATGACTAATTGATCCGAGTCGGTCGACAACAGCCGGCGAGTCTCCATTGGACAACTTGGATTGGCAGCCACCTGACGGCGGACCAGGTCGCTGGAGTCAGACCCTAGTTTTGCCAAAAGGGCAGCGGGTGCTTTCGGATTGGAAGCGACTGCTAACTTGATAGGATAGGCTGGCGAAGGTGTTGAAATTCTTCTGCGGGGTTGTTCCACCTGGGCTTTGAACGGAGCCCCAGCAGGTTTGGAATCAGCCGACTTGGTGTCATCCGGTTTTGCATCCGGCGGCATGGCATCTAGTTTTGCCGCATCAGACCTGGCTTTGGCCGTTTCGCTGTCTTTAGCAAATGCCGGCTCAATACAGAAACCAGCCACTGCAGATGGTATCAAGCAAAAGTACGCTATAGAGGTTGCAATTGCCCGGGTCGTTTTATCGTTCATAAACCTACCAAAATGAGAGCCGACTTCAAACCCTCAGATTTTAGCGTTTATTTCGAGCGATTATTTGAAAAACGATTATTTGAAAAAAATAGTCCTAATCGCTTTCGTGAACAGAGCGAATAATATTCAGCAAAACGCCTCTGTCCAGGTCTTGCGAGACGTATTCGATGTATTTCACCTGCCAGTTTTCAAGATCGGCTTTGACTGTGGAGAGTGATGTTCCAGCCGATCGCGCTGCTGCCATGTCGACATTAACCTCGCCTTTGTGGCTGAGGATGAAAACACGCGCCCTGCCGGAATAACCGAGCGAATCCCTGAAACTCAAGCGCAGGAAGGCATTATTTCGTTCTGTGCCGATGATTTCCCGGATGCCAAGGACAAGCTTTTGAAACTTGGTCATCGGTCCGCTGATATCGCCATCGGGCACCGTTGCCAGTTTATACTCCAATAGAATCCCGATGGCGTAGCTGAAGTCTGAAGTGGTGACGTCTCCCATCGATCGAAGAGTTCTGTTCAAGGTTGTCAGACCATCGAGCGCTTCGTAAACGCGCTTGATTAGTTCCCATTCGGTTTTGCTGACTGGTTTCTTCTCTTTGGGGTCCTTAAGCGGCTCTCCTGCGAGTAAGGCTTTCTTCTCTTCGTCCTTTTCAAGGATGGAGTCCGCTCCGCGCGGCAGCTTGTTCCACACCACAGCAGTGTTGTCTTGCGAAAGTGCGGCATCGAGCAGTAGTTTCTCGAGTGGTTTGGTGATTTTGCAAGTGTCTTTGGTCAAATCTTCGGTCGGTGGTCGTTTGATGAAAACGAAAATACCCTGGTTCCAGGCTGAGGCAAATTCAGTGACGGCGTGGTTGCCATGCAGCTTTCCAATTCTGGCATGGGCAGGTTTTCCATTCTCAAAATGTGCTTTAAACTGCATGTCTCGGTTTTCTACCGACAATACTCCGGTTTCTCTGTTGGTCGCCATGTTCTGCAGAAGGCTCATGGGGTCTGTTGAGCCGAGGTGACCGACGAGCGATTGCACCTTCGCTTCATCACTGGTCGCTGCCGACGCCATCTTCGATTTGCTTTTCGTTCCATCGGATTGACCGTAGAAAGCCAGGTCCGAGAGGGCGATTTCGAGTATTCGTGACGACAGTTTACCTCGTTTGACCGCTAGTGCACCCAGGTTCATTCGTTCTTTTACGTTGGTACCCTGTAATTCGAGAACCAGCTCGTCGAGCTGACTTTGAGTGAGAATTTTACAGCCCGTCAGATATTCCTCGAGCGTAAATTTCCGTCGACTTTTGAAACAATTGGCTAGAAAAGGCACTTTCGCGAAGATTGGAAAGATCAGCTTTTTCATTTCCAACACTTTCAGGACTTCGAGTATCTCGCTCTCAGTTAGCCTGTCTTTGGCTCGCAGCGCCAGTGCCGTTACAGGGCTGTAATTGTCGATTATTGAAAGTAAGTGATTTTCTTTGCCGGCACTCTCGATGTGCGTTTTCTTCTCGAAGCCCAGTTCGGTAAGCACCGGAACTGTTGCCATAAGAATTTGCTGCGACAGATCTGCGCCACCTTCTTCGAAACCAGCAGCCTTGCCGAGCGTGGTCTTGATGTACTTGGTGACTGTTGTAGAGAAATCGAAGATCTCGGCAAAGCTCTCGAACACTCGGATTGTTGGTGCTGAAGTCAGGGACTCCCGGACGATCGCCGTGGCACTGTCTGCTCTCAAGAAAATTAGAGCTCCGCGCACTTCAACGAGTGAATTGACGATACAAGCGGCATTGATAATCGTTTCAGCCGGAAAAAGATAACCGCAAAGCGTCGCGTCGATTATGATTGCTTCGTGGAGATGGTTGCCTGCAGCCAGACCGGTGAGCTCGTCCATGATTTCCGAGCCGTACTTCAAAACGATAATGTTATCGGAAGGCGCGTCTGCAGTGGTTTTGACCGCTCCTTCAGCAGCTTTGATTCCGGTTTTACTCTCAGTTGTCATTGAGTAGCTTTCAGCCTCGAAACTTATTCGACCTTGCCTTGTTATGCCACAGTTCCCAGAAGATTTACGTTAGAGCCGATAAGCGTCCCATAATTGGCACTGTCGCAGACCCGAAAGCAAGAACTGGCGGTACGCGATGTAAAGATGATTTTCTTTGCCTTTCGCCTATCGATAATCTAATTTATACTCGACGGCGCTGTTTGACGAACAGAAGAGGTAATTTTTGACCATGAAAGTTTCCAGCCGACTGGATAGCAAAAGTAGCGGCGTAGCAACCAGAAACTCTTACTCAATGGGCACAAAGCGGCTAATCGCTGCCGCAGTATCTCTTGCTTTTGCGACTAATCCCCTGGCTGGATTAGCGATAGAACGCTCTGTTAGCCCCACGCAAGATGGCGAAATTATTGACCAGAGCTATTATCCGAAGACTAAAGTCAAAACTGAGAAGCGCGAAGACGGTGGACTGACTCTCAAAGGTGAAGTCGAATATTGCGTACCGGCCGGCACGCCGATTAAGCTGAAGCTGGCGACTGTGCCGACGACCGGTATGAGATTGATGGACCGTGATCTGGATGGAGAACTTCGACCAGCCGAGCTCAATCAAACAATTACTGCAAAGACTACCGAAGACATCTATATCGATTCGAACAAAGTCATACCGATGGGAACGACATTTTACGGTTATGTTTCCAAAATTCATGGACCGCGGCGAATGGCTCGTCCGGGTCATCTGGAGATTCAATTTACAAAACTGAAATTGCCGACTGGTCAGGTTTTTAAATTCGGTGTCACCGCCGACAATTTTAAGAAGTCGACCGCGAAATCGAAAGCCAAAGGTGTCGGCCGGGTTGTCGCTTATGCTGCCGGTGGTGCGACTATGGGCGCGCTGATAACTTATAAGGTTATGGGACCATCTTCCACTCTGTCGTGCCATGGCTATAACATCGCTGCCGGCGCCGCCGTCGGTGCCATCGCCGCGACCACGTATGCAATGCTCAAAAGGGGTAAGCGCGCGGTTCTGGAACCCGGTGATGACTTAAACATGTCGATCGATTCTGATTTGCTGATGCCTGTATCAACAAAGCCGACTCCGAAGCGTGCACCTAAACAATTGGCTGGGTTGGAAGTCGAAGTTTTGAAACACAAACAAGTACCTGATGGTCTCGGCGGTCGCTTGTTGAGGGTCGACATGCAGATCGATAACAACACGAAGTCGACGCTCAAGACAATCGATTTTTACCTTGAAGACAGCCAGGGCAATCGGTCCCCGGTATCCGCATCTCAGGACGATGAGGACGCTGAAATGAACGCTGATATCCATCCTTATAGTTTGGAAAAAATGCGTCTCTATTTCGCGATGGAATTTCCAAAACTGAAACACAAGATGATTATTCTAGATCACAGCTCACGCCGAATTGCTCACGTGGTTGAGATCGAGTAAACGCCGCCGAGTATGACTTGGACGAAACGCCAATTTGATCTCTGTGCAAAGACGTGATTGGCTGTTACGGCAAATTTGTTTTCACTTACAGCATTATGGTTTTGTATATTACACCGCGGGATATTATGGAATCGAAGAAGTTGTTTTTGGGGTAGTCCGGGCGGGCTCGAAAAAATACCTTGTCAAGCACTACGTAGTTTCCCCATGACCAGCATTGACATCGATCTTGATAGGAAGGATATTAGGGTTACTAAGGTTGTTGTTTGCTTAGTTCTGCCCAAGTCCGAGCCGATAAGACGATTACCAAATACATTTTTGAATAATCTGTCAATCGTGTAGAGACAGCACGGCTGATCTGGTATCCATTTGTCGCGAGTTCAGTGCCACCGAGTGTGGTGCCACTGGTATCGTGCAGCGCGCATTTTTTTTAACCCGCGCTAATACCCCGTTCACACCCCCGCCGTTTATCCAAGCCAACAGATAAAGCACGGTTTCCTCGATGTTTTCAACACTTCCATCCTCAACTAAAAATTCGCCAGGGTACGATTTGAATACTATATTCAAGTCGACTGCGATCGATTTTGAAATCGCTCAGGGCGCAGCCAGAGCCAGCGATGTTAAACCGCGAAAACCCGGCGCGAGAAACCTTTTTGATATCGAACTTACTAGACTTCCAAAAATCTCTGATGATGAACCTTTGATGTCGTGGCTGCTACGGGCAGCCGACATCGTGTCAGATGCGGTTATCCGAGATGCTCTTGAATTATCACGCAGCAGCGGACAAAGCTTTTGCGACTTACTGAAATATTCCGGTCGAGTTTCGCATTCAGACTTGCGCGCTCTCGAGAGAGCTGCCTATATGGTCGAGAGTGGAGTAATCTATCGGGATTTCGCCGCCATTGCCTTGACTCACGCTTGCGCAAACTTCGTTGAATTTGACGATGCGCTCTGGAGTATTGGTCTGCATCCAACCGATCCATTTGGAGCATTCAAACTGTTTGGACTAATCGATGATTGCGGCTTGATGCCGCACGCCGAGAGTCTTGCCATTCGCAAGGAATGTCTTTCTCGCGGTGTAACGCTCGGTTATGCGCTGATGAAAAACGGAAGAATGTCAGGTCAATTGATCAAGGTTCTTCTCGAGTGTCTCGCAGCTGTCGCCACAGGAAAGCTCGAATATCACGATCTCGTTCTTACTGTCATCAGTATCATGCGTGATACCGACACTATATATGGTACCGGTGATTCGCAGATGACACACGAGGCACGTCTAGTTTCACAAGTCCCAATCTCAACAGCCGATCGCGCTTTGGGCAATCTGATGATGTGCTCGAATCTTGTCGCACTTGAAGATGTTGTGTTCTGTTTGGAAGTAGCTCTCGAAAACAGTCGCTCACTCGGCGCCGTCCTTGCCGATTTCATGCTCGTCGATCCAGTCGTATTGCAAGCCGCTTGCGGTCTTGCATTCATGGTCTGTGAGAAGAAACTCTCGGCTCGCCGTAGTGTTGAACTTCTCGAAGAAGTAAGAGCAACCGGTATGCCGTTGTCGCAGCTGTTCTCGGATGGCATGAGCATTACCGTGATGAGCAGTGCATTGGCACCCATGTCAGCACCGATGTCCTCCATCGCCTAATCACCATCACCTCGGATGGGTATTTTGATGGGTGTCAGGTACTATGTAGAAGTTTTTTAAGAAATCTGATTCTCACGTAAGAATAACGATCGAGTCATAACAGACCTAGAGAATCTATTGAATCGTCGGAAATTTTTCCGGTGGTTCTCTTTTTAATCAACTAAACTAACAATCGGAACGAGTGAATTTTCGCGATTAATTTTAGCGGGGTAATCACCTATGAATGACGAAAATCAAAACGCCTACTACGAAACCTTGACTCAGTGTTACAACGAAGCCGAGACGGCGAAAAAAGAAGGTCGCCTGGAAGATGCTGTCGAGGCATACCTCAAAGGCATGGAGTTTGCCAGAAACAGCGATGTTGCAGACAAAGATTATCGAATAAAGATGTTCGCGGGAATGCTTGGGCCCGTTTATTACAAACTGGGCAAGTACGACTTGGCGAAGCCCATGATGGAAATGGTCGGGCATATCATGCCGAAACCGCCATCGAACCTGAAGTCTACGGGCCGAGCCATCACTGCACTCAAGAAATACGATTTGCTCAGCGAACTAACGCCAAAATTGAAGAAAAGGATTTTCGAAGGGACGATAGCGAGACCATCGCGTTCCTGACTTGTTATTACCAGTATGGCGTTGATGATAAAGACCCGACGGAAGGTAATCCCAGAGTGACACCCATCAATCCGCGCTCACTCAAAGATGGCTTCCTGATTTACGATCATAGATTTTCGAATGACTCGAACGACATCGCAGCGGACCTCAACGACATCATCGGCGGAGAACCGATGTACCACCTGGTC
>CAZRMH010000041.1:19704-29452 GCA_964600935.1 uncultured Candidatus Obscuribacterales bacterium | reverse complement strand
CCACGTATCGCTACCATCTTCAAAAATTTGTCCGGTTGTGGACCTCGAGAGCAGGTAGCCGGACCGCGCCATGCCGAACATGTCACTCGAACCATAGGAGCCGCCGAATCCACCTCGGGCTCTTAAATCCCAGATTTCCTGTAGTGTCAATGAAACAGTGCCTACGGAAAGCTTCTTCCCATTCGTGTCGACGAAGTTTTTAATCGCAGCTGCCAGTTTCAATTCCGGTGTGTCGGCGCTGGTTAATCTGGCATCCTTTACAATTGCATAAATTGACGTGTTCGTGCTCTCGGTTTCAAAATTGATAGTTATCTTGGCTGCTGGTTCGCAGTTTTCTGAAACAGACACTTTGGCTGATACCGTGCTTGGTGTCACATGTGATGTCCAACCTTCCCAGGGTTTGCCGTTTATTATTGCTCCAATCAGGATTAGGGAGACCGGAGATACGGCGTCCACCTCGAATTTGGCACCAGCGGACAGGTTAGAAAACGAAATTTCTTTTCGTCCGCCGGTTAACAGTCTCTTGAATGGTTCATAATCTGCGAGGCTGATGAGATCTTCATCTGTCGCCATGTGGTCGAAATCTTTCCAACCCTCAATTATTGACTGACGAAGCCAATTGACTGCTCTGTCAACCTGACCGGCTTTGGCATAACAGCATGCCAGCCAGTATGCGTAATACGGATGAGGAATGGGGAATTGTGTATATAGATCCTCGAAGATTTTGCTCGCTTCAGCGAACTTGCCTTTCTGGAAAAAGTCTTGCGCTGTTTTGTAGTTTGGATTGTTGCTTTCCGGATGCGGAGCTGTTTCCGTATCTACAGCGCCGATTCTAGCGGCTGGAAAAGTCGGATCGATCACCACCACTTTCATTATGGAAACGTCCGTGTTCACGGTGAATCGGGCGCCATCGTCATTGACGCTGTCGATTGTTATCGGTGAGACACCGAGGGCACCCTCTTTTAGATAAATTCCGCGCACGGGTTCTGTTGAACTGATTGGCAGCAATGAGCCGACGACTTCGTTTCCTAACGATGAGAAAACTGTGTTTGTACGCTCCGTTTCTCGACTGCCGCGCAGCGGTACGGTGGCTGTCTTGGATGGCTCCGACTCCATCTGTACTGCGATCGTATGTGGTCCGACTCCTGTCAGGTGGAAACTGGCGCGCACAATACCGTCAGTCGCGACCGCTGAAACTGTTTCAATATTTGTTTGACGGTCCAGCAAATTGAGTTTAACGGTTCCATTAACTGCCACTCCAAATGACTCTATATGCAGTACCACATCCAGAGTGTCGCTTGTCAATGCCTGGCTGCTTGTTAGCGAGGCCACAAGTGGAACCAGTCGATATTCTGCGACGATGATTTCGCAAGCCACTTCCGGTTGATCTTCGAAATGCAATTGGTAGTCGCCGACATTCAGATCGCGAAGTTTTAAACTGCCTTCTCCATTTGAACCTAGACTGACTTCGTTTCTTGAAATTACTCCTTCATTGCAGCTTAGAACGACAATCACTGAAGAGTCTGGTTTCATCGGACACAGCACAAGCAGATTTACGACATCGCGACCGTGTCGGTAGAGACTTTTATCGCTGACAATTGTCTGCAAGAAAAACCGGTCCAATGATATTGGGGCAATTTTTACGCCCAGAAGCTCTACTGTGTCAGGTCCAGCCAGCGACACGATATGTGGTGTGCCGGGCTTATGTCCAAGTAGTTTCGCCAACCACGACAGTTCCTTTTCTTTCATGACACTTGGTTCTAGAAAAGCGAACGCATCGCCAATCACAACATTTTTGTTTGCAACTTTCGAATTTGGGCCGCTCAACACGAATCGATTCATGTCCATCGATCTTTCCTCATATTTATTTGTGAGTGTTTCCGTTGAGGTCGTCCCACTTTAGACTTTGATCGCCCCACGCTAAATCAAATCTGGTGAGTTCCCTTTATATTCCGAACTATCGGACGGTTCAAACGGAACGTAACCTCAAATTAACGCACAAGCTTCGCCATGAGGTCGAAACCTGCACGCGGTTGGTTCCTACGGTTTAACCGCCAATTTTGACGAGTGTGAGCCTTAAAACTGCCGCAATGAGCAAAGCTCGTTCCTCTTGTTTAACTGCGTCAAAGCTGGTTTGGTGAAATGGAAGCCGAAGTTTACTTCCCTTGCGGATTGACTGTTGAATTTGCTTTCGGCACCACGATTTTTTGTCCGGGAATCGCTCGTTGTAACGGTGGCGGTGCTGGAGCGTTAGACTTTCGTGGTGGCTCCGGCGGTAGATTGTTCAGGTCAATCTTCAGACCAATCGGCTCATCCACCTCCTGCTGTACCTGGCTTGGTCCAAAGGCGTTCGTTCCTTCGACGGGCTTTGAAAACGGATTTATAGTCCTTACTTTGTCTGCATTCAGTTTATTGTTCTGATCGAAAGCCTCGACGCTTGGTTCCGCCTTCTTTGGCTTCAGTGGAACGCCGACCAGTTTCAAATCGGCTCTTTGTTTTGGCGATAAGTTCGCAGTTTCAGCGCCGTATCTGCTCAGCGAACATCCATTGAAATTCGCACCAGTCAGATCGGCACCTTCGAAATTGGAATTTAGAAACTGAGATCCGCTAAAGTCCACGTTTTTCAAATTGCTGTGAGAAAAATCGCAATCGAACAGGAGCGCTCCAGTGATTTTGGCTCCCTCCAGGTTGCAACCCTGGAATATAGCTTTCTGTCCGCTGATTTCTGCAAGATTCGCACCTTTCAAGGACGAGCCTACGAAGACAGCGTCCATGAGCTGAGCGCCTTTAAAATTTGCTCCGTCAAGATTGCACTCCGCTAGAAAGGCGTTTGGCATATTGCCACCGGCCATAGTGGCACCGCTCAAATCTTGTCCGACCAGATCGGCTTTGTGCAAAATCAGTTTTCTGCGAACGGCTTCTTCAAGAGCCTCTTTGATGTTGGCGCGTTTCGTCGTCGCGAAGATGATCAGGTCTTTGTCTCTCACCTTGATTTCGATTGGATCTTTGTCCCTATCCGCTTCCATTGTGCCATTGCCGAATTCTGCTTGCGCTAGATACTGAGGACCGTGCTCCAGAGCCAGAAAGTATTTGTTGCGTTTTCGGTCGACTGTTCGTTTGATCATCCGGTTGAATTCTTTACTGGTCGCCGTATTCAACGAAACGCATGCAAATGCGGCTGTGAGAGCCACAAGTGCTGAGACCGCAACAAAGATTTTTCGCCGTTCTTTCAGAAATTCGGAAAATTTCTTGCCATGATTTGGCGGTTCATCCGACCACTCTTCCAGCTGCAGAACCCGACCAATATCGGCTCTCAATACGCTGGCATTCTTGTATCGTCTGGCTGGATCCTTTTCCAGGCAATTGGCGATCAGGACGTCCACTTCATCAGGAATGACGCGAAGCTGTGAGCGTCTACCCGGAGGCAGTGCGTAGTCAATCGCCTGCATCTCTTTCAGTTTCTCGACGTCGCGATTCATGAATGGGGGCGCGCCGGTGAGGCAATGGTACATCACACATCCCAGAGAATAAACATCCGAGCGCCTGTTCACTGCGCGATCGAGGCATCTTTCCGGGCTCATGTAGGCTTCTACTGGAGCGTTAGTATCGCTCGCTTTTGCGGCGTCCGCCGAGAACTCTATAGAGATACCGCCAGTGGTGCTATCTAGATTCCGGACAACCAAAGAGTGTATCGATATGTCGCCGATTTCAGGTTGTGGACCTCGGTTTTTCTCCATGTTGAAGCAGACATCATGAAATTGTGCCAGGCAGTCTCGCCAGTTCATCGGTCCATTGGAGCTGATAAAACGTTCGAGAGTCGAAAAACTGCCGGCTTTGTCTACCGCAATCGTGCCGGTAGGCGCATCGCTAGCGTTATTCGGTTTGTCATTCATGCAACTTCCTCAATCATCGATGGACTGAATAGGACCGAGTTTTCTGCGGATCGGATTCAGTACCAATCGAATTCCATACAGATCGACATTATAATCTTCCCGTGGAATATTGCTTGTTAACCGTTAAATGGGTAGATCTTATTTGACGGACGTGACTCTGAGGCAGGCCAACTTGATACTTGAAACCGGTAAAACTGTTGCCGGGAAGTTTGAGATTATCGAACTTATTGCTTCCGGTGGGATGGGGACGGTTTACAAAGCGCGCGACTTAAAACTCGATCGCCTTGTAGTACTGAAGGTTTTGCAGCCTTCTTCCGATTCAGCAAAAGCGATTATTCGATTTCAAAATGAAGCCAAAATTCTCGGTCGTCTGAACCATCGGGGGATAGGTGGCATTTATGATATCGGTGCTCTGGAAAGCGGAGACCCCTATATCGCGTTGGAATTTATCGATGGCGTAACTCTTCAAGAGTTTATCGATTCACATCCATCGATTTCACTTTCACAAATGCTTCACATTTTTTCAGGCATCGCCGATGCGCTTCTGCACGCTCATTCGGCTGGTGTGATTCATCGCGATATCAAACCCAGCAACATAATGCTTGTCCGATCAAGCGACGAGGCGTTAACTCCCGTTCTGTTGGATTTCGGTATAGCCAGAATTGATGATGATACTCTGGGCGGTGGCACTGCGACACTGACTGCTCCTGGAATGCTGGTTGGCAGCCCGCTGTTCATGAGTCCCGAACAATGCCAGGGCCAGCGCGTTAACGAGGCATCAGATCAGTATTCGCTGGGTTGCGTTTTCTATAAGTGTCTAACCGGAGAAACTCCATTTGTTGGAGAGACACAGGTTGAAACTTTAGCAATGCACATCAACAACGCACCAGTGCCACCAAAGGATCATTCATATACAGAAATTCCGCAAGAGCTGAACGATTTAATTTTGAAAATGCTCGCCAAGAGACCTGAGGATAGACTCTCGGGAACGGCAGAAGTTGTTCGTGTCCTCAAGGCGCTAACCGATGCCGCTCTTGCCAATGAAAAACAACTCGCTCGGCAAAGAGAAGACGCGAGGCAAGAAGAAAGCGACTTGAAGAACGAAAAGCGCTTTACCGTAAAAACCATAAAGGCAATTGGTCTTGGAATAGTTGCGTTCTTTTTGCTTTGTTTGGTTGTTTTTGCGGTTCTCTGCAGACTGGATATCAGCATGCCAAATTTTAATATGGAGAATAGGAACAAAAAAGAAATTCGAGAAACTCTACTTGCCCTCAGAGAAAAGCGCAGCAAAAACATAAATGTAGATGATCTCGGGCTCAGCGCTATCTTCACCGGCGCGGACTGTTCCGACGACGTATTCGATATTTTCGACGGCTACAAGTTCGCTGAGAAGATCAATCTCAGTCAGACTGCTGTCACTGGTAGAGTTCTGAAATACTTCACTAAGTCCAAGGTTTCGGAGCTAGTGTTGAACTACACTTCAGTTTCTGACTTGAATTACATTTCTGATTATAAATGGATTACGAAGCTTGAAATAATTGAGAGTGGTATCGGGAATGATGCCATTAGAAGAATCAGCGAGCTCCCTCGTCTTAAATATCTGAAGGTGGAACAGGCTTCCAATGTGACCAGTGACGGAATAAAAGCCCTCGCTCGGTCGCAAAGTCTTGAGCAGGCGATCATCAGTGATTGTCCAAAAATTTCCGGCAAATCTATCGATTACTTGGCAGAGGCTATGCCGTTGTGTTCGTTTCCTCCGAGGCATCCGACCTCACTCATGGCAAAGTGGAACGTCCAGGCTGCCACGCTTGCCCAGGCTGGAAACTTTGCAGAAGCCGCAGTAGTTAATCAAAAAACGGTTAACGCCATCTTGAAGTCACGAGGTGAGAGTGCACCACAGGCGGTGGGTCAAATCTTCTTTACCGAAAATTGCTATGAACGGTTGAAAAATTTTCCTGCTATGAAAAAGTGTATTGAGCAGGAATTATCTATCTCCCGAAAAGACCGCAATCATAATAATTTGGCTCTCGTTTTAGGTCGCCTGGCGCACTATCTCGCGGAATATGAGCACGATGTTGGCGGCGCAATTGCTGCTGTAACCGAGCAGCTAGATTTGATCAAGCGATATCCGGGTGAGATTTCGATTCCCGAGCGAGAGTGTCTTTTTAACTTGGCTATTTTGCATCGTCGCAATGGAGATTTTGAAAAAGCGAAAGAGTTGTTCGAAGGTTGCGCTGCGATCGATAGTTCGAAAGATAGCCTTTCCGGGCGGCGAAAACATGCTCGCGATCTCGTCGGAATTGCAAACGCTGACCTCACGCTAAACCGGCTGACTGCTGCGCAGGCTAGCTTACAGAAAGCTTGCGAATTGATTCCGGATTCCTCCTCCGGCGAAAATCTTGATGTGTACGCTGAGATCGCAATTGGTATGTCTGATTACTACGATGCGATGGGCGACCAGAAGCAGGGTGTGGCTTATGCACGGAGGGCATACGACACGCTGAAGCGAGCCAAGGTCAAGGACTCTGCCGATTCTGTCGGAAAATATCTGGTTGCAAAATTGCGGCGAGCCGGGCGAATTTCAGAAGCGGCCAAGATCGAAAAAACTTTTGCAGTCTCGGCGGCGCCGTAAAAGTTTGATACAGCTTAGGCACGTTATCCTCGCTTCTAGTAGTCAGTAGATTTAAATACTTGAATCAAAAATGATGACGAGGAGATTGATATGCCTGGCGTTTATAAAATGACCGAAATCGTTGGAACATCCAACAAGAGTTTTGCCGATGCTGCTCAAAATGCAGTTAAGCGCGCGTCTAAAACATTGCGTGACCTGAAATGGTTTGAGGTAACTGACATGCGCGGAATGGTTTCTGAAGGTCAAGTCGCTGAGTTTCAAGTGACATTGAAAGTCGGCTTCCAACTAGAAGACTAATCAGTCAGTTTCAGAAACCAGTTCTAATCAGCTTCTAGATACTCAAAGAGTGCCTCCGGTTTAATGAAGGCACTCTTATTTTTCGTCTTTCTAGAACTCTTTTTTTACGTACCGAAAATACGATCGCCGGCGTCGCCCAGTCCAGGGACGATGTAGCCGTGTTCGTTGAGGTGATCGTCGACCGATGCTGTGGTGATTTTCACGTTTGGAAACTTCTTGTGTACTCGTTCGATGCCCTCTGGCGCTGCAACGAAACTGACTAGCTGAATGCTCTTCACATCCATTTTGTCGAATAACGAGATCGCTGCGACTGCGGAACCGCCCGTAGCAAGCATCGGATCGAGAATAAAAACTCGGCAGTCCGGTGGCAAAGCGTCAGGCAATTTGGCGTAATATGACTTGGCTTCTAGCGTCTGTTCATCGCGTTTTAAACCGATGTGATAGATGCGAACGTTTGGAAATAGCTCTTGAGCCGCTTCAGCGAGTACCAGTCCTGCTCTCAGGACCGGGGCGAGGATGATGTAGTCTGTCAAGACCACGCCGGTTCCAGGTCCGACTGGCGTTTCCACGCCGACTGGTCTGACCGCGAGGTCTTTCATCGCTTCGTAAACCAGGAAATAGCTGAGTCGGTGAGCCAATGCGCGGAATTCAGGCGACGGCGTCTGTAAGTCTCTGATACCCGTGAGTGTCTTCTGCACGAGTGGGTGATTGACTACGGAAACTTTGGTGTCTGTTGTGTCAGTGGCAACCATGGCTTTCTCCCGAACGAAACTAAACCCGAGTCCCGACAAGCGCGCCCGCTTCTTGTCTAGCCCAACGATCCGCATCTAGTATATCGTCAAGGGTGGGCTTGCTCGATGGTTTGTGACGTTCAAGAACACGATAAATATGGTCGGGGATGGTTTGGAACTTAATCGCGCCATTCAAGAAGGCTTCGACTATGACTTCGTTTGCGGCGTTTAAAACACAAGCTAAAGTGTTATCTTCCGAGGCGATTTCTTTAGCAATTTTCAAGCAACGAAACTTTTCATAATCCGGTTTTTCGAATGTAAGCTTAGAAATTTCGGTCAAATCCAATCGGGGAACGCGGCTGGAGGGGACGCGTGCGGGGTGGAACAGAGCGTAATGAATGGGCAGGCGCATGTCGGGAACGCCAAGCTGTCCGATAACACTGCCGTCGACGAATTGCACCGCCGAATGCAAGATTGATTGTGGATGGATCAAAACGTCGATCTTTTCTGGTGGCAGGTCGAACAACCAATGTGCTTCGATTATTTCCAGGCCCTTGTTCATCATTGTCGCCGAGTCGATCGTGATCTTTGGACCCATCGACCAATTCGGATGTTTCAAGGCATCATCTATGGTGGCATTGGCGATCTGCTCGATTGTCCATGTTCTAAACGGACCACCGGAGCCAGTCAGCCAAATCGATTCCAAATCTTTAGTTTCGAAACCTGAAAGCGATTGAAAAATGGCAGAGTGTTCGCTGTCGACTGGAACGATTTTGGCGTTGTGCTGTTTTGCCAACGGCATGATTACACAGCCTGCGGCTACAAGCGTTTCCTTATTAGCGAGCGCAATTGTGGTGCCTTTTTTGATCGCTTCGTAGGTTGGCCTCACACCAAGAAAACCAACAACACCAGTTACCAGGGTTTCAATTCCGGGAACAGTCGCAACTTCAATTAATCCGCTTTCGCCATGTGTAATCCGGGTTTTCTTCTCATCACCTCCTGAGAGTAAATCTCTTAGAGCTTTGGCATCATTCGCTGTTGGCACTGAAACAATTTCTGGTTTGAAGTATTGAACCTGCTCTGCCAGTTCAGCGAGGGAACGCCCTCCTGCAGCCAATCCTCGAACGCTTATATCGTCAGGATGCGCGCGCGCGATATCCAATGTTTGTTTGCCGATTGAACCGGTAGATCCGATGAGACTAATTTTTTTCATGACGCGGTCGCTGTCAACGACCTGTTCTCCTCAACAGTTGAGGAGAACTCTATCATTATTTGCGTGAAAAACGGCTCGACATGTTGTCGTGCTCACAACAACTTAACGAGCCAAAGTCCAAATAGCACCCGCGAAAAATGCTGTGCAAATCGCTGCTAAGCGGATGTGGAATGGCGACAAGCGCCGCGATTTTTGTTTCAGCATGGCTAATACGGAAAGGCTTTGCACTGGAGCTTTTAGTTGCGATTCGTCCTTGAGAAGTTGTTTGGCGACGACGAGCGCACCGTAGGAGAGCGCGGCAAAAAATGAAGTCCATGTTGCAAATGCAAAAAATTGCAAAAACTGCAAAAACGGACTGCCGAGGTGGCAGACGTTTGCGCCAAGCCTGGGACCACACAGAAAGTTTATTAAGCTAATCACGGCCGCAAACCCGCTTAAAAACGCAAACATCGCGCACAGGCTGGACAGCCACATGCAAATGATTCCGCCAATTCCGGTGATTAGGCTTCGCATAAATCGATTCTACCCCAAATCGAAAATTTGCGTTATCCGCCAGTTTTTTACCGATCAGGCAGAGATTGTTATACTTCCCCAGAAGGCGGTTGCAGGCGTGTTTAATCCATTTGATGTCATAACTAAACCGATTGGGCTGGTCACAAAAAGTTCAGCTGCAGCCTGCAATTTGCTGTTTCTCGCATTTGTGTTAATTCCGGTGAGTTATTACTACGGCGGCCCCAGATTTACGCTTGAGTCATTCAACTGCCTTACCGGAGTCTTCTGGTTCGCTATTCCATTCCTTATGGTCTTGTTTAGTTTTCTGTCTTTTTCGTGGTGGCGTTTTACTTCCAGTCTGGCGTTCGCCGGGCTTTGGGTGCCGGTTTCGCTCTTATCCTTTGTGGTATGGATGCCGCTCGTCGAAGGGGTGGAGAACAACAAGAATCCTTTCTCTGAATGTTTGGAAACCAGGAAAACAGGTGAATAT
>CAZRMH010000041.1:0-19694 GCA_964600935.1 uncultured Candidatus Obscuribacterales bacterium | reverse complement strand
CATAAGCGCACGGGGACTCGGCCCCATGGGCGATCGCAAAACGATCGAAACGCATTTGGTGCCTGGGGTGAAATGGATCGAGATTACTGATCAGCAGATTTATAGCGTCTCGGCAGCGAAGAAAATTTTGCAGTAGCGCGAACGGCTGACGAGTCCGGTTCTCTTAGAAGCCGCCAGGATGGCGGCGCTCCCAGGTTCGATGTTGATACTATATGCGCTGCCGGCTTATGGTCTCACAGGTGGCAATTGCAGCGCATTCGCTTCAACTAAGCCACGAATCAACTTAACGCCAGGTTTCATGAACGCCGCTTGATCGTAAGTTCCGCCCCAGAATTCGTAGTAGCCGTCACGGTTACGAGGATCGTAAGGCGCGTATGGGCTTAGTGGCATTAGTGGTGCGTTGAATTTAGGGAACCTATTTATGCGGCTCAGCTGTCCATCAGATTCTTTGATAACTTGGTCGAGCAGTTGATCGCATTTGTCGATTTTATCGACAACGCTTGGATGATTGATTTCTTGCCCTGCCAGAACTCGTTCTCTTATGGCACCCATAGCTTCTGCCAGTTTGACGTTGGCCAGTAAGTACTTCATGTAAGGATGCGCACCCGGCGCATTGACTGCGTCGGTCAAGTTTTTATCCAATATTTCCAACGACTTACCAGCTTGGCGATCCATGCCCAGAGCGAAACTCTTGACTTGATCGGCATTTGCCATCGGATTGCGCTGACGCTCGAAACTCTTGAATCCACCGAAGTTTGCATTGGCGTAACTCTCGACGATTTCATAACGAGTTTTGGTCAGGTCGGCGACGACCTTTCCATCAACTGCAATTTGTTTTGCATTCAATGGGAAATAATGTTTCTTTCCATCTCCCACATCAAACGAATATCCTTTTTCGTCCATGCCATAGGTCAGCTTCGCGCCCGGCGGCAAATCTTTGATGTTGAGGGTGTCGTAAATCTTGGTCTGCATGACCTTCTTGTCGAAGTTTGCATCCTTGTAGCTCAATGCCATGACGCCATCAAGCACGTCTACACCGTCGCGACGGGCAATTGCCTCACGAACCTTCTGGCGCTCGACGTTTAAATCCTGGGTTTGTCCGCCAACTATGAGTTTGGAGACATTACCCGGGTAATAGTGAAACTTGTTGTCGATGGGCTTGCCGCCCTGGTCGGTAAGCCAAAAGAAGTAGCCGTTTTTGTCTTGCCAATGCTGAAGTCGAGCATCTTTCGGGAAATCCGTGATTTCCAGAGCGTTATATTTGACTGTTTTCCAAATAGTGTCATCAAATTTTGGATCGCTGTAACTCAGCTTCAGAACGATGTCTTTGCCGTCTGTGGGCGCTGCTGACGCGTCTTTAGGCTTAACAGGTACTTCGGCCGGCTTGGCTGGGGCTTCTACCGGTTTTGCCGGAACTTCAGCCGGTTTTGCGGGCGTGCCAGGCGGCGGAGGTTCTTTCGGCGCGTCGCCTCTGGGTCTGGTTATTTCATCAGCCAGGCTTCGCCCAGGCTTTTGTCCACCCAGTTGCGCCAGAAGAATTTCGCCTCCCTGCTCTGCAGGCGGGGGAGTCGTGCCCTTCGGGGTTTCGCTAAATACGTCGCCAGCCATTTTCTATCCTTATGCCGGTAATCGGTCGATTAAGGATCACTATCTATTCTTAGACGCTTCAAGTCAATGTGAATTCCACGTAGCAAGTCTCCACAGATTCGTCTATGGAGCCACAGAACGCTCTTTCGGGTCCTGCAGGTCGGTGAGATTGTCGAACATTTTGAAAATTTCTTTGTCCGGCGGCTTGGAAATCGGGACCAAGAACTCGGCCTGGGGAAACACTGGTCGGAGTCTATCGATTGCCGCTGTCGATATGTGTGGACACGCAACAAATGAAACCCAGCGGAGCCCCGGCATTTTTATCAAATAATCGATGGAACGGTTGGTGATTGGGTTGGCATTGAGCTCGATATGGCTGAGTGCTCGATTGTGGGTTGTAATCTTTTCAAGGTCTTTGTCGTGCAGCGAAATGTTTTCCACGTACAAGTCATTGAGTTTCTTCAACTTGGAGAGGCAGCCCAAGTCGCTGCCTTTGATGTGTGTTTCGCCGAAATTAAAAGTCTGAAGATTCGGAAATGTCGCACACAAATGTTCTAGTCCGGACTTTGTCACTGGTAAATATTTTATGTCTAAACTGATAAGCCTGGCTGGTTGCTTGAGTTTCAGCTTCAAAATCCCTGCGTTTGTAATCGCGCAGTGGCGAAGGCTCAGATTTTCTAGAGCCATGTCGTTTAAATGGCCAATGCATCCGTCACCAGATTTGGTATCACGAAGGCTTAGAGCTCGAATTGGCAGCGTGGATATCGCCTTGATTCCAACGTCATTTATAAACTTGTTGTTCTGCAAGCTCAGGAATTTAACGCCGCTATGATTTAAACGCTCGAGATCTTCATTTCTCAAGGTATCGTGAGCTATCCAGAAACCATCAGGTTTATCCGGATCCTCGAGTTCGAAACCATGTGGCAACGTTTGTCCGTTCTTCAACAGCTTTACGGGAGGAGGTGCCTGTTTCTGTTCGGTTTCCTTCTTACTTTCATTATGTTTGGATTCCTTGACGTTCGGAAAATAGTTTTGAAGAACTACAATACTAATGCCGATAATCAGCAACCCGAGTGTGAGAAGTAGAGCTTGATTTCTCCGAGCATCACGCGGGTTTTGTAAAACGTTTTGCTGCTGGGTTGATTCGTCTGTCGCGATGCAGTCCTGAAGTGCGCTCCGAAATATTTCCATGCTACTGTAACGGTCATTCTTTTGGTGAGAAAGAGCGATTGCGAGAACCTTATTCAGCCGCTCGATCAGTTCTTCATTGCCCGCTTGCGGTGGTAGCACTGGTGGTGCACCGTCTTGTCGGTGTCTGATTATTTTCATTATAGATTCGCCCTCGTGAGGAAGGCTGCCGACAATCATTTTGTACAAAACTAAAGCGGTCGAATAGAGGTCAGAGCGGTGATCCGCTTCTTCTCCGCGCATTTGCTCCGGGCTCATGTAGAGCACGCTGCCAACAGATTGACCTGGTCTGGTTAGCTTGCTGTCTGTTTCTGATTGGTCAACGATTTTGGCAACACCGAAGTCTAAAATACGCACTTTATTTGATGCGTCGATCATGATGTTGCCCGGTTTTAAATCTCGATGCACGATGCCGTGGGAATGGGCGTGGTCGATCGCTTTGCAAAGCTGAATGCCGATTTCGATGGTTTGTAAAACCGGTATTGGACCATTTTTTGTTATCGTAACTTCGAGGTCATCGCCTTCGATATATTCCATCACCAAAAACAAATCGCCATCATCTGTGGTGCCGAAATCTAGAACTTGCACCACATGAGGATTGTTTAGTTTGCTTATGGCGCGTGCTTCTTGGTGGAAGCGTACTACCAGTGAGGAGTTGTCGATAGTGTGCGTGAGCAATTTGATTGCCACGGTTCTGTTCAAATTCCGGTCGACAGCAAAGAAAACGCGACCCATGCCGCCTTTGCCCAAGAAGCGGACGTCGTCGTATCTCGACCTCAATTCTTGTGGAAAAGAGGAATCTGAATCGTCGACTTGTCCGCGGCTTTGGGTCACGGTTTACTTTGAGGCTGAGCGATCTAGGCTTCGCGCTTTTCGATCTCGGATTTGATCTTTTCGAGAAACTCTTCGAATTTCATCGTTCCAACTTGGCCGCCCTGGCGGTGGCGTACTGCCACTACTCCGTTTTCCAATTCCTTGTCACCGATGACGAGCATGTATGGAACTTGCTCCATCTGGGCGTCGCGGATTTTGTATTGGATGGTTTCCGGTCTATCGTCTAAGTGGACTCTGATATCGTGCTTCTTGAGCTCGATTTCCAGTTCCTTAGCGCGCTCCCCATGTCTATCCGAAATAGGCAGCACTGCCACCTGCATTGGTGCCAACCAGGTAGGGAAGCGACCGGCGTAGTGTTCGATCAAGCCGCCGCAGAAACGCTCCATCGAGCCGAGAACGGCGCGGTGAACCATGACTGCCTGGTGGCGATTGCCATCTTCTCCGATGTATGTGACATCGAAGCGCTTCGGCAAGTTGAGGTCGACTTGAATGGTCGGTCCTTGCCATTCGCGTCCGATCGCATCGAACAGTTTAATATCGATCTTCGGTGCGTAGAAAACGCCGCCGCCTTCATCGACTTCATAGTCCATATTGCGAGCTTTCATTGCGTTTTCCAGACCGTTGGTGGCCATCTCCCACTCTTCATCCGTTCCTAGATATTTTTCCGGACGGGTTGATAGATACGCTTTGTATTTGTAACCGAAAGTGGTCATCAATGAGTCGATCAAATCTAGAACGCCGTTGATTTCACCCTCGAGCTGGCTTGGTGTGCAGAAGATGTGCGAATCGTCCTGGGTAAATCCGCGAACACGGAGCATGCCGTGTAGTACGCCAGAACGTTCATAACGATAGACCGTTCCGAGCTCGGCGTAACGCAATGGCAGATCTCTGTAGCTGCGCAGCTTGCTCTTGTAGATCATGATGTGACCTGGGCAATTCATTGGCTTGCAGCGATAGTCTTCGCCGTCGATGTCCATTGGCGAGTACATGTTCTCTGCGTAGTTTTCCAGGTGTCCGCTGATTTTGTAGAGCTCTTCGTTAGCGATGTGCGGCGTGTAGACGAAGCTGTAACCGCGACGTCTGTGCTCCTTTCTCCAATACTCTTCAATGGTGTCACGGACGGTGGCGAGGTTTGGATGCCAGAAAATTAGTCCAGGACCGACTTCGTCGTGCACGGAGAAGAGGTCGAGTTGTTTCGAAAGCTTTCTGTGGTCGCGTTTTTCGGCTTCTTCCAAGCGCATCAAATAATCGTCGAGGTCTTTCTTCGACCACCATGCTGTTGCATAAATGCGTTGCAGTTTCTCGCGATTTTCATCGGCTCGCCAATAAGAACCAGAAACCTTCAACAGTTTAAAAGCTTTGATGTCTTTGGTTTGAGGCAAGTGAGGACCGCGGCAGAGATCGTTCCAAACCGTCTTTCCATCCTTATCTTGCATAAGATAAAGTGTTGGTTCGTGATCTCTGTGCTCAGTTAAAAGTTCAGCTTTGAATTTTTCGCCTTGCGATTTGAATTCATCAATCTGTTTATCTACATCAGGAATATCGAAACGAACGATGCGCTGATTTTCCTTTGCGATCTCGAGCATTCGTTTTTCAATTGCTTCAAGATCTGTAGGTGTAATCGCGTGATCGGGAATCTCAAAATCGTAATAGAAGCCGTCTTGAATGGATGGACCAATTGCAATTCGGGCTGATGGGAAGAGCGATTGAACCGCTTCCGCCATTACGTGAGCCGTCGAGTGACGCAGCAGCTCCAACGACTCCGGATTGTCCGGCGTCAGCAATTGGACCGTGTCGCCGTCTTTGAGCGGCGTGTAAAGGTCCTTGAGCTCACCATTTACCATTGCTCCGACAGACTTGCGGAACAACCCTTCGGCGATCGCCTTCGCTAGATCGGCTGCCGTTGAGCCCGCCTCAAGCGATTTTTCATTGCCGTCAGGTAATTTGACTTGAATCTGAGTTCCTACAGTGGACATAAAAGTGCTCCTTTCCGTTGGCATCTACAAACTGCCAGCAGTGTGAAAACGTGCGAAAGGGCAATTTTACCAGGCTGAAGCGGATTTAACAGCCAAAATCACGTTTCAGCTCATCTATAAACTGTTGAACATTGCTTTGGGTGGTAAAGAACCGCAGCCCGAGCGAATCCCAGCGAGCAATCTGTGTTAACACGTTGCCTTCATCTACGAACACGCTTAGGCGAATTTCATTCTCGTTTTGTCTTTCCAGAATGAATTCGAACGATGGTTCCATGGGCTCAAACCGCACTGAGTTGACCGTTCCAGCTGTAAAGCGTTCTAAAAGTTTGACCAGTGAGCCAATTTCGTCACGCGGTGTTCGACACACCAGATAACCGTCCGCGACCTTTTCTACTTCCTGGACAAAACCATCATATATTTGCTTTTCTTCGGACGGGCTTGTGAAAGCCAGCGTGCGTTCGCCGTGCACCAGCGTTATCGAGTAGAACTGCCAAGCTTCCGTTTTAGAACCGACGCTCAGGTCGACTTTTTTACCGGCCTTGAGTTCAAAAAAGCTCTTGTAATCCTGGTCTTCCGAATTAAGTGTTGCCATTGAAAACGCCCGAAGTTGAGGGTGCCATAAGATACCACAACGTCAGCAGCCCAGTCTCGCCCTGTGGTGCCGAACGTTTCGTTCCAATGAAGCCGAGCGCCTCGTGCCATGAAGCCGATAGTGTCGTTCCACCGAGCGTCTCGTGCCATGAAGCCGAGAGTGTCGTTCCACCGAGCGTCTCGTGCCATGAAGCCGAGAGTGTCGTTCCACAGGTGCCGAGCGTCTCGTGCCATGAAGCCGAGAGTGTCGTTCCACATGTGCCGAGCGCCTCGTGCCATGACGCCGAGGGTGTCGTTCCACATGTGCCGAGCGCCTCGTGCCATGAAGTCGAGAGTGTCGTTCCACCGAGCGTCTCGTTCCCGTGAAGTCGAGCGCTCTTGCTCCGTGGTGGAACACAGTTTCTTCTCGTTGGTATGTTTGCACGCTCTTGCAAGTTGACATGCTATATAAGAAGATGACTTGGCTGGCAGCTTGGTTCTAGCCTGGGAGCGCCGGCATCCTGCCGGCTTCTACGCCGTCAGTCGTTTAAACCGAACACGGAGCGAGTTCCAATGTTTACGAGTGATGTTTTGGCAAACGGATCAACGCGGCTTAAGGCTGGCAATTGCGGCTTCTTGTTCACGCGCTTGAATGTTGGTGTTATATACACGGCGGTAAACGGAACTGATACCGGCGCGCTGGGCTCCGCTCCATTGGAAGAAGTAACTGCAGAATTCAACAGATTTAAACGACCGATTACCTGGTTCGTCGATGCGGAACAAGCTCCAGCTGTCATATCCACGGTCCTCGAACAGTGGACCGCGTGGTTCTTGACCCACCAGAATATTTTCGATCGGCTTCACGTTTTAACGAACTCCAAGCACATGAACTTGACTATGGAAGTAGCGAAGCATTTATCAAACATGCAGCGCTCAATGATCATCTACGATGACCGCGATGCATTTGATCAGGCAATGTTCAAATCATGCGGTACAAAGTTTCATGCGGACCCTGATTGGATAAACGCGGACGCCATCGAGATCTCGAAGACTGTCGAAAAGGATGGCACAATAGAAATTTCGAACAAAAATTCTTCGTTCACTTTTAAACGCTTAAACGAGTCTTCTTTGTGGAGCACCATATGCGGTGTTGAAAATGGATCGCTTGCGAACGTTCCCTTCGACCATGTTTCTTTGGAACTTGCTTCCGCGCCAAAGAAATTGACCTGGTATGTCGACTGTAGCGGCGTAACTCGACTCGAACAACGAACGCTCGATGCCTGGACGCAGTGGGCTCACCGAAACGAACAGAAGCTCGAATCATTGCACATGTACGTTCCCTCCGGCGCAATTCCAATCTTGATTGACATCGCAAAATCAAAATCGAATACGCACAAACTCATTCACTTGTATCAAGAAAAAGAGTCTTTCAACCGAGTTTGCGCTCGAAATTCGCTCGAGTGTTTGGTTCCATAATCTGACGAGCGTTCGCAATTACCCTCTCCCGGGAAACTGCTCCTGGTTCCGATTGAAATAGCAGTGGTTGGTCTTCGCTAGGTCGGTTTCGTGTTTGAGTAAAAACTCTTTGCGTGGAAGTCCGCCGCCGTATCCGGTTAACGAACCATTCATACCGATGACGCGGTGGCATGGAACCATGATTGAAATTGGGTTGCGGCCATTTGCTTGTCCTACAGCTCGAACGGCTTTGGGCCTACCAATTCGGTTTGCGATGTCGACGTAGGATAGCGTTTCGCCGAATGGAATTTTACTTAGCTGCGTCCAAACCTCGCGTTGGAATTCAGTTCCTTTTTGAAACTTGTACTCAAGATCGAATTCGGTTCTCTCACCATCGAAATACTCTATGAGCTGTCTTTTCGTGGATTCAAAAATATTCAAATCGTCGTTTCGAATCCACGATGCAGCTGGCATCGGATAGTGCTTCTGATTCTCGAAATACGCGCCAGTTAGAGCGGTGCCATCGGACATCAATAACATTTCGCCAATTGGACTGCGCCAAAAAGAGTAGTAGGTGTACATGTGTTCCTCCATTCATTATTCTAGATTATTTAGCTTGTTTATAAAGTCTATTTCGGTGCGGTGTTCGAGAGACTCGCCCAGAGATGCATAACAGCGTATGCTCGCCAGGGTCTCCATTTTTCTCCTGCTTCTAAAACCTGCTTCTCGGTTGTCACACCTAATGCTTTTTTTAGACCTAAGTCGCCGTGCGGAAAAGCGTCCGGCCAACTCAGTGCGCGCATGGCGATGTATTGTGCCGTCCACTCACCGATGCCCCTCAATGCGGTCAAATCTTTCACCGTTCTCTCTACATCTGCGCCCGGTTCTAGAGATATTTGTCCACTAGCAACTGCTTGAGACAATCGCAGTATAGTTTCTGCTCTCGCTTTCGTGATACCGAGGGCGGTGAGATCGGAAACTTCCGCTTCCGCGATTGAAGCTGCTTCTGGGCTGAGAAGATTTAATTCTGGATATGGAGTTTCAATTTCACCTCCGAATTTTTTAGCGACTCGTCCTGCTATGGTCGTTGCCGCAGCTACTGAAACCTGCTGCCCGAGAATGGCTCTAATAGCCATTTCGAAGCCGCCGAACGCACCGATTAATCGCATGCCTGGAATAGGTTTGGCTATGTCGCCCAGGCAATCTGCAATCGCAACTGGGTCTGCGTATGTATCAAACAAACGTTTAACTCTTGCCACCACTCTTGGTAACGCGGGGGCGAGCGAGTCACTAACGGTTAATTTTAGAGAGCTGTAGTTTGTCTTTGAATTTGATTTACCTGCTGCACTGTCCAGAGCATATTGGCGAGTGTCACAATCGCCTTCGCTTTCGTCCTTGCCCTCACTTTCCTCAGCGCCATCCAACCCTACACGCAACCATCCGTGGTGCTTTCCAAATGAGGCTGTTCGCATATACGAGTTTCCGTCGAACCACTCAACTCCAGGGATTGAGCGTGCCCGAAGGAACGAACTTATTGTTTTCCAGTCGAATGGGGGAGTCAGATTGATATCGCATTCAATTAGCGCGTGAGTTTTCTTTGCGCGTTCTTTTCGAATATCGGACGGGTTTAAACCATATCGCTCCTTGAGTAGCGTGTTGAAACGTCGTACACTGCCAAAGCCACTGGCAAAGGCAATTTCCGTTATAGGTAGCTGCGAATCAGCGAGCAATCTTTTGGCGTAAAGTAAACGTTGTGTCTGCGCAAGTTCGATTGGCGAAACTCCAAATTCTTTTTCGACTACTCGCCGAAGATGTCTTGCACTAATTCCCATATCGAGCGCGAGTTCTTCAAGTGTTCCGTCCTGGAGCGCACCATCCTCTATGCGGTTAGCCGCCACCGCCGCCAATCTTGGAACCGAATCCATAATGCCGTTTCCCGGTGCGAGTTCCGGACGGCATCGCAGGCACGGTCTGAATCCATCTTTTTCCGCAAGCGCTGCATTGTTGTAGAATGCGCAACTTTTGAAGTTAGGAGTTTTCGCCGGACAAACGGTGCGGCAATAAATGCCTGTCGTTTTAACTCCGACGAAAAATACGCCGTCAAATCGACGATCGTGGGTGAGTAATGCCTGGTAGCAGCTGTCTGGATTAAGGTTCATGCGACCATTCTAACTTCTGGCTCAGGAACCTACTCGCCATTTTCGGACTTCTAAGCTCGGCGGTCTCCTTATATCGGATCTCTGAATTGATGATTTTCGAAATGGCTCAAAACGCTCACAGAGTTTGATTTCTGAATTATAAAGATCCTGATCTGGAGATCGGATATAAGGGCGGAGTTGGAACGTATGTCTGAAGGCTCTTTGATCGTAAGGGTTTCGAGAGAAAAGCTGCACCCGGACATTTTGACGTTTCATTATTCGATCCGACCTCTGGTTTGCCATGAAAATTTCCGTGCGGACTCAGCCTAGTCGCCCGAAAACCTTTTGGGCTTTAGAGTTAAGCATTTGTTTTATCGTTCTTTTGAACATTCAGTTGATCGTTTAGTTGACCACTCTGATTGAGCATTCAAGTGACGCATTCCGCAGCGCCCAATCAATTGCTCGCGTTGAAGCTGTCCGGCTCTTTCTCAAACAGATACTTCGCTTTGTCCATAACCTCAACTTGAGGTTTTTTCGGGTAAGTAATTTTCATTTGTGGATTTAGTTCTTTTAGTTCAGCCAATTTCGCGTCCGAAATTGTTTTGCAGAACTCAACGCTGAGGTGAGTTAGATTCGGTATCTTCTTTAGTTTGTCGATCGCTTTATCTGTTATTGGATTGCTTTCCAACGTTATGTCAGGTATTCCGAGATCGACGAGAACATCAACGTCATCATCGTTAAGATTTAAGCCCGTTACCACTATTCTTTGCAGCTTGAGCGGCTTCAAGAGGCGCAGTCCTTTTGCATTTACTCCTGTGGTAGACAAAAGGAGATCATCTAAATTAGGAAAAACTTTTACGAGAATTGGTATGGACGCATTCGTCACACCTGTGCAATAGGAGAGGCACAGGTAACGAATATTCGGTGAGAATTCGAGATCGCGAATACCTTTGTCAGTTACGGAAGTGTGTCTTAGATCCAGCCTTTCCAGCTGCTTCATCTCATTGATGTACGGGATTATCTCATCGCCTAGATGTGTTTCACGAAGGACAAGCGATTTGAGTGGCAGGCTTGTTAGGTGTTTAATCCCGTTGACGGTTATGTGTTTGTTGCCGAGCAGACTTAGTGCGGTGACGTTGGTTAGTCCTTCCAAATCTTTGTCGACGACACCGCTTTGAGCAAGCCATTCGTTGTGCTCCCAAACAAAACCGTAGTTGCTTGGACTATTGTTCGTAATTTTGAGTGTTCGTTTTTTGTCCTTGATCGGCACGTTTTCGATCGCTCTGCGAACTCCTAACTCGTCGCCAGGCTCGCGCGCGTCTACTGACGTCACGCGCTGGTTATGCATAAGCGCTGCGATTCCAAAGATTCCTAGAACTGCAATGATGGCTGTAGAAACGAGCATTGCGATGTTGCGTTTTGACTGGTACCAAGCTGGTGCTTCGACTGGTTGTTCCTTGACGTCAACTACAGAGCTTAGCTCTTCCAACTCTTCTTTGAGTTCGTTCATCGTTGCGGGGCGATCGTCACGATTCGGCTGTAGCGTGCGTTCTAGAACACTGTTGAATGCTTCGCGCAGCAGTGGATTATCTTCATCAGGTGGTAGTGCCGGTGGTGCGCCTTCCATTCGTCCCATCAAGATTTTCATCAGGTTTTCACCCTCAAATGGAACACCTCCTGTTACCATTTTGAAGATCACCAAACCCAAACTATAAATGTCAGATCGCCCGTCCACTTCCTCCCCTCGCAATTGCTCAGGGCTCATGTAGAGAGGACTTCCCATTGCTTGTCCCGGCTTTGTTAGACGCCAGTCGACATTCTCTTGATCGACAATTTTAGCCAGACCGAAGTCGAGAATTTTTACATCTTTGTTCTCGTCGATCATGATGTTTCCAGGTTTCAAATCTCGATGAATAATCTTATTTGAGTGGGCGTGCTGAATTCCACTACACATCTGCTTTGCCAGTTCGATTGCAGTTCTAAGTGGGAGTTTCTGATTCTTCTCAATCAAATCATCAAGCGTTTCGCCTGCGACATGCTCCATGACGAGATATGGCTCACCAGTTGAAGACGCAAAGCCGAAATCCAATACTTGAACGATATGTTGATGATTGAGCTTACTTACGGCTTTCGCTTCCTGGTGGAAGCGAATCACTGCGGTGTCGCTAATCGTCATCGTTGGCAAGATTTTTATAGCTACACGTTTGTCCAGCACCGTATCTGTGGCGCTGATAATTCGACCCATTCCGCCCTGACCAACAAATTGGAAATCGACGTAACGCCCCTTCAAGTCTGAAGGAAGACTGTTCTCAATGTCGTTAATTGGGTCGCTCAATGAGGACTTCCGAGTCTGAGTTTACGCTAGCATGAGGCTAACATAGCAACTTTCTAGACTACTCGGCAACTGTTTTTCACTCCGAATATGCTAGTTTTAAATCATGGATACGCGTATGAAAATCAGAGGTCTGTTCAGTCTGGTCACAATGCCGGTCGTTTTAGGCGCGCCGCTATTTCTTGCCGCTCGAACTTTTGATTTTTGGCAGGCTTGGGTGTTCGTTTCGATCTTCTCGATTGCCACTACAGTGCATGGGCTGATTTTGTATAAGTATGCGCCTGAGTTGTTAATTAGGAGAATGAAAGCCGGACCGACTGCTGAAAAACGTCCTATTCAGCAGGTAATTATGACGCTCGTCGTAGTGTCATTTTTTGCGCTTCTTGTGCTCTGCGGTTTTGACCATAAATATCACTGGTCTTTAGTGCCACTAGTCGCGGTGCTGTTTGGTAATTTCTTGATCGTATTCAGTTATGTTATTTTCACTAAAGTTTGTCTAGAAAACCACTACGCGTCCGCGACTATCGAGCTCAACGAGGGGCAGAGCGTGGTTTCGACGGGGATGTATGGTGTAGTGCGACATCCGATGTATGCTGGTGCGCTGCTGTTGATGCTGGGAATTCCGCTTTCTCTGGGCTCTGTTTGGTCAGCTCCAGTCATCCTCATCACTATTGGTGTTCTTGTCTGGCGGATTACAGACGAAGAAAAGTTTCTGCGCTCTCATCTGGACGGTTACAATGACTATTGTGAGAAGGTCAAATTTCGTTTAGTTCCAGGAATCTACTAAGTCGCATTGGCTAAGAATGTAGGTGAAACGCGAAATTTCACTGGCTGTTATTATAATCAGAGTAAGTCTCCAGAGAGCTTGGCGAGACGAGTTCAAAGCGAGAGATTCGGTAACCAAATTTCAGGTGTGTAAGTTTCATGTTTTATCGGTTTCAAAAACTCTCGCTCGCAGTCGCACTTATGATGTCTTCCGCGGTGGCACATGCGGAAACTGTTTTGATGATTGCAGCGAACCCTGTGGTTCCGAAGAAACCACTCACCACAGAGGAATACTACACTCAGGTAAAACGTGATGCCCTCAAGGCTTACAGTGAGAGTCTGGCACTTCAAGCACAGGGCAAGTGGTATGAAGCATCGCGCTATTTGAGAAAGTGTTTGGAGATCAGAAACTATTTTGTCGATACCGACAAGGAGCGTCCTGTTTACAAACAGAGACTGGGTGAGGTTCTCGTTAAGGCCGGCAAGTCGGATGATGCGTTGCAGATGTTCGGCGAGGCAATAGGAGAGTTTGCTCGCTGGTATGGACCTGGCTGCTCTCAATCGATTTCGCCACTGACATCGGTTGGCGATATTTACGCTGCGCGCAATGACTATCCGAAGGCGCTCACCTATTACCAACAGGCTTATGCCATGTCTCAGCGCAACAGTGGAGTTAACTCTGTTGAATGCATGAATCTGCGATTAAAGTTGGCCGGAGCGAACAAATCCACCAAGCAATTTGAAACCGCTGCAACGCTTTACGTCGAGGCACTTGACCGACAGCAGAAGAATGAGAAGCTCATCGAAAAAGAGCGCTTACATGCCACTCTTCTGGACTATGCAACAGTTTTGAAAGAACTCAAGAAAGATGATGAAGCGCAGAAAATACTAGAGCGCGCCAATCCAGGTTTACCACCAAAAGACGATGTGACAGGGACCATCAAGAAAACTCCCGCTGCAGATTCGCAATAGTGTTGGGGGCTGATCAATGTTTGACGTTTACCTGGCCCTTGGCGATTCGATGAGCATTGATTTTTATCCGGCCCAGGATAGCCTGGCAAAACGATTGTCGTTGCGCGAGGATATTGGAGCGGCTTCACTCCTGTACAGGAATGATGACGAACTGTTTCCCGAGTTCGTCGGCAAGGATTTGGTCGCGAAATTTCCAGGTATTCACTATAAAAATCTTGCCATCGATGGAGCGACTTGCGAAGACCTTCTATCGAATGTTCGAGTCGATGAGTGGAAGATCTTTTCGGATAAACGCGTATTGGTTTCATTGACCCTTGGTGGCAACGATCTCCTGCAAGCATTTCGACGAGCCGCGGGACAGTCCAATGGAGACCTCGTCTCGGATTTTTCAAAAATATGTAAGCGCTATGACGAAGTTTTGCTTCTTATAGAGAAACGTTTGCCAGCTAGCGTGGTTATTTTAACTACGGTGTACGATCCAACTGATGGAACAGGAATCATTCCATCCGCAAATCCTTTATATCAAGCGGCTTTACCTGTCGAATTTCTGAACCAATTCAATCAATATGTCGTCAAGTGTGCTAAAACAAATTCAATGCTGCTGGCCGATGTTCACAAGCACTTCTCTGGTCATGGTGCCACATGTGGTGCCTTGAATGAATTTTGGTATTGGACGCCAAGTCCGATTGAACCTGGATATCTCGGTGCAAGTGAGATTCGGCGAGTTTGGCTGGATAGTTTAAACCGCGTTTAGCCGTCACACCGCAGCCACGTTTCGAAACCAGCCCCAGTCGAAGGGTTTCTTCTGATACGGGGCTTGGTGCTGCATCGTAAAACCTCTATTTGCCGATGCAGAAACGGCTGAATACTTCGGTGATCAATTCTTCGGTTACTTCATCTCCACACGCTTCCGACAGGCAATGAATCGCTGTCTTAAGGTCGGTGGCAAGGCAGTCTTCGGGCATACCGTTGTCGACAGAAATTTTTAAGTCGTCAAGTGCGGTTGACGCGCGCAGGCACAATTCATCCTGTCTTTGATTCAACGTTCCGCCAGCTTCCGTGAGAACGCTTTTGCTATCGGCAATCACAAAATTCTCGATTTTTGATTTCAAATCATCGAGACCGTTTCCAGTTTTCGCAGATATTTTGGTCACGTCAATTCGATTCTCGGGCGGCGCGTCGTCGGCGTTTCGACCAGTTCCATTCTGACTAACATCATGTTTATTCCAGACTTCTATATACGGTTGACCATTCAAAAGTTTGAGAACTTCCTCTTCTTCTGAGCCCCATTGCTCCGTTAAATCGCATACAAGTAGAACGAGATCGCTCTCGTCGATGGCGCGTCCAGTTCTCTCGATGCCGATTTTTTCTACGCGATCATCGGTGATGCGAACGCCGGCGGTATCGATCAGGATAACCGGAATTCCATTGATGTCGAATGGTTCTTCGATGGAATCGCGCGTTGTCCCTGGAACCTCGGTGACGATAGCGCGTTCGAATGCGAGGAACTGATTAAGCAAACTCGATTTCCCGGCGTTTGGCCGACCGACTATGGAAAGCCGCAGTCCATCGCGTAAAAATCGGCCGGACCGTGCAGTCTTGCGCAGGCGTTCCAAATCTGATTTAGCTTGATCGACAATTGGAGCAATATCATCTAGAGGTAATTCGCCCACCTCTTCGGGAAAATCAATCCCTGCAACCAGCCTGGCGAGCAGTTCCATAAGGGTGCCGCGGATTTCTTTTATGCGTTGACCAAGCTGACCCTTGAGCACATTCACGGCCAAGCGGCTCTGCCGAGTCGTTCGCGCTTGAATCAAATCTAGCACGGCTTCTGCTTGGGTCAGATCCATTCGCCCTGCGAGAAAGGCGCGCTTGGTGAATTCGCCGCGTTCGGAAAGTCGCGCGCCGAGTCGCATCAATAGATCGAGAATTTCTCTCGTCAAAAGTGGGCTGCCGTGGCAGTTTATTTCGACAATGTCCTCGCCTGTATAAGTGATTGGACCGCGATATGTAATCGCCACTACATCATCGACCAGCTCACCATTCGCGGGATCCCAGATGTATCCGTGGATAGCCTCATGGCTTCTTGATTCGCAGTTGATGGGTTTAAAACTCTCGGGCGAGCTGGAAAATATTTTTTCCAAAATTCCAATTGATTTTGGACCGGAGATCCGAACGATTGCGATCGCTCCTGTGCCAGGTGCAGTCGAGATTGCCGCTATTGTGTCTTGCTCTTGCATGATGTATTGAATTTACCACGAATCGAATTGCTCAAAAAAATTTCTTTGGAGAACCCCTTGAACTCTGAGTATCGCGAGTGCTATTCTCTCGCATGATTTTAGTCTTTTGAACAAAAAGGCTTTTACTTGTCCTTGCAGTTTTTAGGAATGAACGCATGAACAAAGCAGAACTAGTTAACGAGATTGCGAAAGTCACAGGACAAACCAAACTCGACGTCCACAATTCAGTGGCAGCCCTGTTGCATCATCTCACAGCAGCAATGGCTAAAGGCGAGCGCGTTACCCTTGTGGGTTTTGGTACATTCGAGCGTCGTAACCGTCAAGCACGGATGGGTGTTAATCCTCAGAATCCTAATGAGAAACTGAAGATCGCAGCCGCCAAAGTGCCTGTGTTCCGCGCCGGACAAGAGCTGAAGCAAGTGGTAGATGGTAAGGCGAAAATATCGGCATTGCCTAAGTCGGTAGAAGGTTCGTCCAAGCCAAAGAAAGCAGCAGCTCCTAAGGCTAAAGCGAAAGCTAAGCCAGCTAAGAAAGCAGCACCAAAGGCTAAAGCGAAAGCCAAGCCAGCTGCCAAAAAAGCAAAAGCGAAAAAACGCAAATAAGCGCTAACGCTAAAAAACATTCGAAGGGAAGTCGGTGAAAACCAGCTTCCCTTCATTGTTTCCGGACTACCTGATTGGCGAATGACTGATCGATAATTCGATGATCGCTGTGTTCGTTTTCAAGTCAATCTCTGGGCTCGACGGCTCACCCGGTCATTGAAGGGTGTTTATCGATTACCTACTTATCGGAACGTCTACGCGAATGACTTATCGATTAGTCATCGCTCTTGTTGTAGCCAATTCGATAACGCACCATTGTGATACTCATGAAATTGTTGACGATGTGCGCAATTATGGGCACCCACAACGAGTGGAAATATTCCATCGACAGACCGAGCGCAGCGCCTGCACAAGCGGCCCAAATCACGTAAAAGATATACTTGTTTCCGGCGTAATGGAAAAGCCCGAATATAATTGCGGCAATCACCAGGCCGCATTGGGATTGCAATACGCCGCGGAAAAAAACTTCCTCGCAGAAGCCTGAGGAAAATGCAATCAGGAATATATCCATCGGATTTACTTCTGAAAAAAGCGGCATCAATGTTTGCTGAACAAACTCTTCGAAGGAACCAACGAACGGGAAAACGTGACGGAGTCTATGCGCCAACATGCTTATGGCCAGGCTGCTTCCGCTCATCAGCATTCCGAATCCAGCGCCGACGAAAAGTAATCCCGGATCGTCTAGTCTCATCAACGGCAATAGATCTATCTTCCAAAAATGCGCCATTAATGTTGCGACGAGAAGCAAGCCCGCTTCCATCAAAACTACGATGATCAGAATCTGCGCGCGACTAAATTTCTGCGGCATTAGCGAGGACTACCTCTGGTTGAATAAGAGAGCCTTCTTTTAGTCGTACTAATGCGATCGGTTTACCGTCGAGCGAGGCGATGTAGAGTTCCTGTTCGAGAGTTTGAGCGGCGACACTGGTCTTATCCAGCACCTGACCGTGAGCGAGCTTCTTAGCGAATTCATGCGCCAATTCAAGCTTCGGAATCTGCAGTGATTCAGCCAGCGGTAATAAAAAACCAGCAAATTTTTCTTTGCCGCCATCTTTCAATTCATCAAGCTTGATCGATTGAGCGACGTTGAATGGACCCGATTGCTCGCGCACCAGCTTTGATAAACATCCGCCCACACCCAGCATCTGACCGAGATCTCTGGCGATGGAACGAATGTAGGTTCCCTTTGAGCATGCGACGCGTACCGTCACATGCGGTGGCACAAAATCAATGAATTCAAGAGAATAGATTTCTACCGAACGGGCTTCCATCTCTTCGGGAGCTTCGCCTTTGCGGGCTAGTTCGTACATTTTTACGCCACCCTTTTTGATGGCGCTATAAATCGGTGGAATCTGCTGCAGCTTACCGACAAACTTTTTTAAATGCGTTTCGACTTCAGTGCGCGCGACATGGGAAATGTCGCGTGCCAGGCTCAATGTCTTGCCTTCCACATCATCGGTGTCTGTGGTTTGTCCTAATTTGATTTCTGCGAGATACGCTTTATCGTCGTTCAGAAATTGCAACAGGCGACAGGCTTTTCCGATAGCAACAGCCATCACCCCTTCCGCCATCGGGTCAAGCGTGCCACCGTGACCGATTTGTTTGATGCCTGAAATCTTGCGCAACCGATTGATCACGTCGTGAGACGTCATTCCTCTGTCTTTATAAACATTGAGGAAACCGATGAGCTCTGCTGCGGCGACATCACCCATGTGAGCTTATACTTCGCCGCGTTCGATTTTGTTGAGCAAGTCAGTGACCTTAGAGCCGCGTTCGAGCGACCGATCCAGTCTGAAGTGCAGTTCCGGAGCAAAGCGCAATCTCAATCTGCGACAAATCTCGCCGCGGATCATTCCGGTTTTATCCGTGAGTGCTGCTAGTGTTGAGGTCTCTTCTTCTTCGCTGCCGAGAACCGAGATGAAAACTTTGGCAGAACGGCAGTCAGCCGAACATTCGACTTCGACTATAGAGATCAAACCTTTGATGCGCTCGTCTTTGAGGTCTCTCGAAATCATATGAGCTAATTCGCGTTTTATCGATTGCGAAACTCTCAGCGAACGCTGACCTTGCGCCATGTTTGTCACCTCGCGACTGAGGTTAAGGACTAGCGGTCACGCTTCACTTCTTGAATGATGTAAGCGTTGACTCTATCCCCTTCCTGGATATCACTGAATTTCTCGAAGCTCAAGCCGCATTCGAAGCCGGCTGCCACTTCGCGAACGTCATCTTTGAAGCGTTTGAGCGTATCGATCTTACCTTCGTGTACGACTTGACCGGCGCGCTCGACGCGAGCGATGCAGTTCCGTTGAATCTTACCGTCAAGCACCATGCAACCACCGATGGCAAGTCCTTTGCCAACCTTGAAGATAACGCGAATTTCGGCAGTACCGATTTTCACTTCTTGTTTGATTGGTTCGAGCAAGCCCGACATGGCCTTCTGTAGATCGTCGGTAATTTGATAGATGATGCTATAGCTTCGAACATCCACACCCTGAGCTTCGGCGACGACTCTCGCGTTTGGATCTGGTGAGGAATTGAAACCGATAACAATAGCTTCAGATGAGGCTGCCAGGTTGACGTCATTTTCAGAAATCTCACCGGAAGCGGCACGAAGCACTCTGATTTGAACGAACTCGTCGCTGAGTTTTCTTACCGAGTCAGCAATTGCTTCGGCGGTACCTTGAACGTCAGCTTTAATGATGACATTGAGTTCTTTTACTTCACCGCGTTCGACCAGGTCGTGCAGAGATTCGAGAGAAACGTGATGAGCGCGGTGAATAATTTCATCACTGCGTGATTCAATCAGTTTCTTCTGAATTTGAATATCATCCACGACTTCGAAGATGTCGCCGGCTTGAGGAACTTCATCAAGACCAAGCACTTCTACCGGCATTGATGGACCTGCGGCTTTGACGCGATGTCCACGATCATCGAATAGGGCGCGGACACGTCCACCGATTCTGCCTGCGACGATGTAATCACCTTCGCGCAATGTTCCGGATTGAACCAGCGCAGTTGCGACGGCGCCTTTACCT